>DATAIN010000071.1:0-12957 GCA_036262635.1 Gemmatimonadaceae bacterium
GGACCTCATCGCATCGGCGCGGATGTCGCCGCGCGTCGAGACGTATACCCTGCTCGGTGACATGCTGCGCTGGCGCGGCGAGTGGCGGCGCGCGCGCACGGCGTACCGTCAGGCGCTCGCGCTGAGCCCGAACGACGCGACCGTGCTCGCGAGCCTCGCCACGCTCGACCGGCTCGAGCGCCTCGCGATGGCGGGAAGAGCCGACGGAGTGCTCCCCGGCTGGCTCGCCAGCTTCCGGCACGGCGAGGACAATACCGGCTATCTGTTCATGGCGGCGGGGATCTCGCGCGGCTTCGCGGTCGGGGAGCGGACGGTGCTCAGCGTCGGCGCCGAGCAGCGTCGCGTCTCGCAGCGCCTTCCCGGCGGCGGCGAGCACTACCTCTTCGGCTATGCGCTCGAGGGTGGCGTCGACCAGATGTTCTGGCGCGCCCGGCTCAGCGCGCGCGCCGGCGTCGCGCGCCATGCGCTCGTCGCGTCGATGCCGTACGGGTCCGCCGAGCTCTCGCTGCCGCTGGGACGCGCGAACGTCTCGCTCGAGGTGAGCGACGGACCCGCGTACACCTCGCTCATGACGACGCGCGCGCTCGCCGCCCAGCGCGGCGAGACCTTCACCGGCGGCGCGCCGCTGCGCGGACGCGAGGCGACACTGGCCGCATCGGCACCCGTCGGCCGCGCCGAGGTCTATCTCTCGGCGGCGGCGATGCAGCTCAGCGACGGGAACGCGCGCCGCAGCGTGCAGGCCTCCCTCCGCGTGCCGATCGCTCCGCACGTCTCGGCGCTCTACTCCGGCGGAACGTTAGGCTTCAGCGAGCGGAGCGACTCCTACTGGACTCCCTCGCGCTACGTGTCGCACGCCGTGGGCGTCGAGGTCGCCGTGCGGAAGCCGACCGGCTTCTCCGGCGCCGCGCGGGTCCTCCCCGGGTATGGTCGCAGCCAGGAGTCGATCGCGACGAGCGGCTCGACGCCGATTCGCCTCGAGCCGCGCAACGTCCCGCAGCTCTCGGCGAGCTACGAGGTGGGATGGCAGGCGCGGCGCTGGCGCGTGCTCGTCGACGGCTCCTACGGGCGCGGGCGCGAGGGCGGCTATCAGTCGCTGACGAGCAGCGCGCGCGTCCAGCTCGATTGGTAGGATGATGCGGTTCCGCTACGGGCTGATCCTCGTCTCCGGCGCGCTGCTGATGTTCGGCATCGCCGTCGCGACGATGCTGCTGCTCCAGAACGCGCCGATGCGCAACGAGAGCCTCGCGCTGCGCATCGGGGTCGGCCTCGTGCTGACCTTCCTCGTGCTGCTGGTGGTCCGCTACTTCGTCCTGCTCTGGCTCGGCTACCTCCAGCACATCGAGTCGAAGACCGCGCGCGTCGACGCCGGCTTTCTTCCGCCGGTGACGCTCGTCGTCCCCGCATATAACGAAGGCGCGATGATCCAGCAGGCCATCCGCAGCCTGCTCGAGCTGGACTACCCCGGCTACGAGATCCTCGTCGTCGACGACGGCTCGACCGACGACACCTACGCCCGCGCCGCGGAGCTCGAGGGACGCTACGGCGGCGTGAACGTGCGCGTCGTCAGCAAGGCAAACGGCGGCAAGGCGAACGCGCTCAACACCGGCATCGCGCTCGCGCGCTCGCCCTTCATCCTCTGCATGGACGGTGACTCGCGCCTCGCGCGCGAGACGCTGCGCCGCGGGATGCCGCACTTCGCCGATCCGCTCGTCGGCGCGGTCGCCGGGAACGTGAAGGTCGTCAACCGCGTGAACCTGTGGACGAAGCTGCAGGCCCTCGAGTACATCGAGGGGCTGAACATGGCGCGGCGTGCCCAGGCGTTCGCCGGTGTCGTGAACATCATCCCCGGCCCCGTCGGCATCTTCCGTCGCGAGACCCTCACCGCGGTCGGCGGCTACGACACCGACACCTTCGCCGAGGACGCCGACCTCACCCTGAAGCTCCTCACCCACGGCTGGCACGTCGTGTACGAGGATCGCGCCATCGCCTGGACCGAGGCGCCGGAGCGGCTCAACGACCTGGTGAAGCAGCGCTATCGCTGGACGCGCGGGATCCTGCAGGCTCTGCGCAAGCGCTCCTCCTGGCTCGCCGCGCCGCGCGAGGGTGTCGGCATCGGGGTGTGGCTGTCGCTCGTCGCGATGCTCTTCGAGGCGATCGTCTGGCCGGTGTTCAACATCGTCGGGAACCTCTTCTTCGCCTTCGCCGCGCTCGCCTCCGGCGCGGCCGACTACGTCGCCTGGTGGTGGGTGCTGCTCACCCTCCTCGACGTCGCCGCCGCGCTGCACACCATCGCGATGGAGGAGGAGGAGCTCTCGCTCGTCCCGTACGCGCTGTTCTACCGCCTGTTCTTCGTCGCGATGATCGACGTGACCAAGCTCTTCGCGACGATCGAGGAGTTCATGAACGTCCGCATGAGCTGGGGAAAGCTCGAGCGGGTCGGCCGCATCTGACCGCAAGGAATCCCGATGTCCATCAACGCACTGCTCTCCACCATCATCCTCGTCACGTTCATCGTGACGGTGGTGCTCGCCGTCGGCAGCTATGTCGCGTACAAGGTGCGCGAGCGCCGGCGTCCCGAAATGACTCGTCCCCTGAGCGACGACCCGGTGTTCTTCGAGCGCTTCTTCCCCGGTGACGCGACCCGGGCGGCGAGCGCGGTACCAGCCGAGCAGGATGCGAGCACGCACTGATCGCCGGGGCGGCGCGCTGTCGCTCGTCCTCGTCGCGCTGCTCATCGTCGCCATCTCGGTGGCGGTGGTGCACTGGCAGGCCGCCGCGCGCGAGCGGCGCGCCTCGAGCGTCGCCGCGTCCACCGGCGCCGCGACGGTGATCGCCATGCCGCCGCTCGTCGCGCCGCGCGTGCTGCCGCATGCGATCAGGGTCGCGATCGTCCGCGATCCGGGGAGCGACCACTACTTCGAGTCGAAGGCGGCGCTCGATTCGGTCGTCGGCGGCTGGACCTCGCTGCTGCAGCGCATCGGCGCCGACGTCGCGGTCGCGTCGCCCGCCGACAGCGCGTCGCTGCGCGCGGCACGCGTCCTCGTCTTCCCATCGGAGCCCTGCCTCGGCAAGCCGGCGCGCGATCTCATTCGTTCCGCGCTCGCCCGCGGCCAGGGTGTCGTCACCACCTGGATCACCGGTACGCGCGACGGCGGTTGCGCGCCCGTCGGATGGACGCTTCCGGCCCGGCTCGCCGGCGCGATGAGGCTCGACACCCTCGACACGCGCAACGCGGTCTACGTGACGGTCCCCGACGGTGGTCCGCTCAGCACCGAGATCCCCCCCGGCTCGCGCATGGAGCTGCTCGTCGCGAACCACGTCGCCGCGCGCTCGGCGACGCGCGACCTGCTCTACACCGACCGGATGATGAACCCGGAGCCCGCGCAGGGCGCCGAGCTCCTCGACGGCGCGGCGACGACCGCGCGCATCGGCGCGGGTCGCAGCGTCTACCTCGGCTTCGATCCGATCAACGTCGCGAAGCGGCCCTGGAGCTCCGTGCTCGCCGAGCTGCTTGCGCGCAACGCCATCCAGTGGGCGGCGGGGGACGCGCTGGCGAGCGTCGAGCCCTGGCCGCGCGGTCGCCTCGCCGCGGCGATGATCGCCCAGGACGTCGAGGACGAGTTCTCGAACGCGGTGCACGCCCTCGACTCGCTCGACGCGATCGGGGTGCGCGGCACCTGGTACGTCGTCTCGCAGCTCGCCGAGCGGAACGAGAAGCTGCTGAAGCGGCTCGCCCGCAACGGCGAGGTGGGGACCCACACCGAGAATCACGACGTCCTCGCCGGGCAGGGAGCGGAGCGCCAGCGCGACCGGCTCGCCGTCACCCAGAAGCAGATCGCGGAGATGATCGGCCACCGTGTCGCCGGACTGCGCCCGCCCGAGGAGCAGTTCGACCGCAACACCATGCGCGCGTGGCTCGACGCCGGCGGCAGCTACATCTTCGGCGCGAACGACTCGCGCTCGGCGAGCCCCGAGCTCCTTCCGGTCGGTTCCGATACGTTGCTGCTGCTCGGCCGCGTCAACAACGACGACGTGATCTCGGTGCGCCGCGTCGGCAACCTCGACGTCGGCAGGCTCACCGCGGAATACCTCGGCGCCTACGAGAAGGTGCGCGCGCTCGGTGGCCTGTTCATCATGAGCTACCACTCGCAGTACATGTCGCGCCCCGAGCTGGTGCCGGTGGTCGCCGCCGTCGCGCGCCGGCTCGCAGCCGACACCACGGTGTGGCTGACGACGGGCGGCGAGGCCGCGTCCTGGTGGCGCGCGCGAATGGCCGCGCGCATCACCGTCACGACCTCCCCCGACGGCGCGATGACCGTGCAGATCCGCAACCCCTCGACGCTCCCCCTGGACGGCGCGGTGGTGCGGGTGCAGCTCCCGGGGACATGGCGCGCGCCCGGCGCGAGCGAGGTCGGGGGCGCCACGCTGCTCGCCGGCTCGCCCACGATGGTGCGGCTCGCGCTGCCGCGGCTCGAGCCCGGCGCCATGCACGAAGTCACCGTCACGCTCGCGAGGACCGATGCGCGTTAGGCACCTCGCCCTGCTCCTGTTGCTCGCCGCCGCGGGCTGCCTCTCCCCGGTCGACCCGGGGAAGAGCGGGATCGCCGCGGTACGGGCGACCATCGGTGACGGCGGCTTCACTTCGGACACGATCCAGGTTCGCGCGACGACCCGCATCCGCGCCGCGGCGCTCGCCGCGGAAGGCTACGATCTCGGCCTCACCGACTTCGCGTACAGCTCGTCCAACGCCGGCGTCGCGACGGTCGACGCGAACGGTACCGTGCGCGGCGTCGCGCCCGGATCGGCGACGATCACCGCCACCGCGCCGGGCGGGAAGAGCGCGAGCGTCAGCGTGCTCGTCGTCCCCTCCACCATCGCCTATAAGATCGCGGTGGGCGGATCGCCGGGGCCGATCGCCTTCAGCACCGATTACACCCGTGCGTACGTCGCGACCGCGAACGATTCGCTCGTCGTCGTCGACGCACTCGGCTTCTTCCGCACGAGCGTCGCCTACATCGGCGCGCCCGCGTACTCCCTCGCCGCGACGGCGACCGACCTCTATGTCTCGCACGCCTTCGTCGATTCGGTGAGCCGAGTCGGCACGGCGAACACGCAGCTCGCGGGGCGCGTCTTCGCCGGCGCGGGTCCGTCGGGGCTCGCCGCGACCGCGACGCGCAGCTACGTCGCCGCGCGCTACGATCGCCGCGTCACCATCGTCGAGGGCGGCGCGGTCGCGGGCTCCGTGCTGCTCGCCGGCGAGCCGCACGATCTCGCCATCGCCGGTGGAACGCTCTTCGCGACCGTCGAGGGCGCGAGCGGCTGGCGCGTCGCGATGATCGACCTCACGAGCGGCGATACCACCGGCACCTTCCCCATCGCCGCGAGCCCGACCGCGATCGCAACGAGCGCGAGCGGCGACCGCGTCTACCTTCTCTACCCGGGCGAGCAGCTCGTTCGCGCGTACGCTCGCCCGGCGGGAGGCGCGTACGCCTTGCAGGGCACCGTCGCCACCGGCGCGAACCCGGGCGGGATCGCCGCGCGCCACGCGGGGAGCATTCCATATGTCGTCGTCTCCGGCGAGCCGGCGACGATCTTCGACGGGGTGACGCTGCAGGTCTACGATCGCATCGCCGGCGCGGGCAACGGCCCCGTCGCGATGAGGCCGGACGGGCTGTTCGCGTTCATTGCGGCGCCGGGCACCAGCTTCGTCAACGTGCTCGGGCTATGACGCGCACGACTCGCTCCGCCTCGCTCGTTCTCGCGCTGCTCGCATGCGTATCGAGCGCGTGCACCGACACCAACATCACCGGCGTCGCGCCGGGGAGCGGAGGCGTCGTCGTCTTCGCCTCCAATCGGCGCGATTCCAACTTCGAGATCTACCGCATCGCCGGGAACGGCGTCGATGCGCGCCGCCTGACGAACGACCCGCAGTACGCCGACCTCGCGCCCGCGCTCTCGCACGACGGTTCGCGTATCGCCTGGGAGCGCGAGATCTCCGGACCGGCGGGGGTGCAGGAGGTCGAGCTCTGGGTCATGAACGCCGACGGCTCCGGCGCGCACCGCGTCGTCCGCAACGGCTCCGAGAATCGCTCACCGTCGTGGGGGGCGAGCGACGGCTCGCTCTACTACGCCTCGTTCGTCACCGGCAACTGGGAGATCTTCCGGCTCGATCTCGCCACCGGCGTCTCGACCAACCTGACGAACGAGCCCTTCGCCGATCAGTATCCGCGCGTCTCACCAGACGGGCGCTTCGTCGCCTTCCACACCAACCGCGACGTGCAGTTCGAGATCTACGTCATGAACGCCGACGGCAGCGACCCGCACGACGTCTCGAACAATCCCGAGGACGACCGCTATCCGGCGTGGAGTTCCGATGGCGCGCGCATCGCCTGGAGCCGCTATGTGGACTCGTTCGATCTCTACACGATGAAGGCCGACGGGAGCGACCAGCACGTCGTCGCGACCACTCCCTATCAGGAGCTCGGCGCCTCCTTTTCGCCGGACGGCACGTCGCTCATCTATCAGACGAATCGCTATCCCCCGTTCGGGCTCGAGGTCATTCAGCTGAGCGGGGGATCGGCGCACCCGCTCGCGATGGCGGATGCTGCGCCGGGAACCGACCTCGCGCCGGCCTGGGGCGCGGGACGGTGACCGCCTCGCGCCTCGCGCGCGCCGCCGTCGCCGGCGCGGCGGTCCTCGCGCTCGCCTGCGCCGCCGCGCGCGGCACGACGTCGAAGCCGCGCGGTGAGCTCTGGGCATTCACCGGTCCCTGGGATTCGCTGAGCAACGCGAGCGTCGTCGCCAACGCCCGCCGGCTCGACGCCGCCGTCACCGGCTGGATCGCGCTCGACACCGTCACGTACCAGCCGGTGCTGCTCTATCCGGACCCGCTCGGCAACGGGGAGCGTCCTCGCCGGATGGCGCTCGTCACCTCGTGGTATCGCGACCGCTTCCACCCGGCGACCATTCGCGCGTTAGGCGCCGACGCGGCGCGCCTCGCCGCCACCGCGGGCGCCACCGCGCGGCTGGCGAAGAGTCGGGGGTATCGCGGGCTCGTTCTCGACTTCGAGGCGCACGAGCCGGCGGACCTCTCCGTCCTCGTCGCCGTCGCGCGCGCGTTCGCCGACTCCGCGCGCGCGAGCGGTGTCGGCCCGGTCTCGATGGCGATCCCCGCGACCGACACCGTCGGGTATCCCGCGCGGCCTTTGCTCCAGTCGGTGGACGCGCTCGTGGTAATGCTCTACGACCAGCACTGGGCGGGATCGGAGCCCGGCCCGATCGCCGATCGCGTGTGGGCGCGTACCTGGCTCGGCGTGAGAGTACGCGAGGCGGGCGCGGATCGGCTCGTCGCCGGCCTTCCCACCTACGGATACTCCTGGCGCACGGGCAAGCAGGGCGAGACCGTGGGCTTCGGCGAGGCGCGACGCGCCGTGCAACGCGCGGGCACGCGCCTGACGCGCGACGAGACCTCCGGCTGGCTCCGCGGCTCGGCGGGAGGAGCGACGGTGTGGGTCAGCGACGCGCGCGTCGTCGCTCGTCTCGCCGCCGATGCGCGCGCCCTCGGCGTGACCCGCGTCGCGCTCTGGCGCCTGGGTCTCGAGGACCCCGCACTCTGGAAGGCGCTCTCGCGTTAGGCGACGAGCTCCTGTTCCTCGCGCGCCCCGCGCGCGATCGAGGTGAACTCGAAGGCACCGAGCAGCGTCTCGATCCGCTCCGGCGCGTTGGCGCGCTCGCCGAGCCGTCGCGCCCATGCCAGCGGCCCCGCCGCCGAGCGCGATTCCTCCGTATCCAGCTCCCACGCCGGCACGTAGAACACGCCCGACGCGCCGCGCTCCTCGCTCTCGGTGAAGGCACGGCGCGTCATCCCCAGCGGATACCGGCGAAGATGTCCGCCGCCGGCCGCGGGGAGCCGCATTCCCCACATGTCGAGCGTCGTCATCGGGTACTCGCGCAGCGAGCCGCTCGGCCGGTCGATGACGAAGGGACGCCGCGGCGAGCCGGGATAGCCGTAACCCGCGCGCCGCACCGGGAAGAGGCTCGAGTCGTACTCGTGGCCCTCCTCGATCAGGACGTCGAACGCCCACTCGCATCCCGGCACGATCGAGAACCCCGGCGCGCGGAAGCCCTGCACCGCGCAACCCGTCGCGTCCTCGATCGCCGCCTTTGCATCGCGCACGTCCACTCGGAAATCGTTCAGCGTCATGCTCGACACGCGACGATGCCAGTAGCCGTGCGACGCGACCTCGTGTCCGCCGTCCGCGATCAGCCGCACGAGCGCGGGATGACGCGACGCGATCCAGCCGAGCACGAAGAACGTCGCGCTCACGCGATGCCGCGCGAGGATCTCGAGCAGCATCGTCACGTTGCGCTCGACACGGCTCGGATGACGATCCCACTCCGTGCGCGGCACCGCGTGCTCGAGCGCCTCGACCTGGAAATGCTCTTCGACGTCGACCGTGAAGAAATGAGCGACGGGGCGCGTTGCGCCTGTCGGCATGTTGACCCTGGATGTGAGGCTTGGTGAAGCAGGAGGGATCGCTGCGTACCGTGTTGGAACGCACGTCCGATACCACGTGCGCCGGTGAGCCTCGCCCGCGATGCGAGCCCGCCCTCGGACACCGCGAGCTCGCCGTGACGACGTCGATGAGCCCGTTCCGACAGTCCGCTCGGCTGCGTCCGCTGGTCCGCCGTAGCACGTGAGCCCGACGCCGCGCGAGCGTGGCGGCTATGTCGGCGCTCTCGTCATGGCGCGAGCGTCAGCGCGTAGACGCGCGGATTCATCGCCCGCATCGCCGGATGCGAGGACGGGAAGACGTGGTCGCCTTGCACCTGGCCGATCAGCGCCTCGTACGCGCTGTCAGGGTACAGGCGCACGATCACCCGCATTCTCCCGCGGCCGGGGCCGATCAGCGAGTCGAGTCGCCCGCCTTCCCAGCTGCTCACGGTGCCCGCGTAGTCCCACCCGAAGCCGAGCAGGGTGAAGGGCTTGCCATTGAGCGCCTCGAGCTCGGCGAGTGACGTGCCCATCCTGATCCCCGGCGCGACCGTCCAGAGCGATGGGCTGTCCGCGACGTTCTCCGTCGCCGGCACGGCGCGGGCGACGGTGTCCCGCCATGTGATCTGCAGCCGCCGACGGTCATCGTCGGGAAAGAGCACGGTGCCGTTCACGAACTCCCCCTCGCCGAGGGGGATCGTGTCGCGGCGCACGTTGCTCGCGCCGAAGCGCGCGATGAGCTTCGCTTCGGTCGCGTCACTCGGGATCGCGTCGCGCGCCGGGTCGGCGGCGTAGAGCCAGAGCGTGTCGGAGGCGGTGGGCGTCGCGACGTGTGGTTCCCTCGCCGCGCTGTCCGCCGGCGCGACGCGCTGGGTGTCGCCCGGTGCACGCCCGGCGTCGCGCGCGGGGGCGCCGCACGCCACGAGAGCCCCGAGTGCGACGACGAGCGCGGGTTTCACGGCCACCCCGCCTGCGGCAACGCCGGCGTGATCTTCAGCGCGTTGCGATGGTACACCTTCTTCAATACCGAGTCCGGCAGGTCGATCCCGTACAGCTTCCAGAACGCGTGATAGTGCCGGTAGTAGTCGAAGTAGTCGTCGCGCGTCTCGAAGACGCGCCAGTAGTACGGGTACTCCTCCGGCTGGAAGGAATCCTTGCCGAAGAGGATGCGGTCCTGGTAGCGGATGAAGAAGTCGTGCGCCGCGCGCGGCTGCCGCCCGATGTCATAGAGCACCGCGCCGACCTCGGTGTACACGTTAGGCAGGTCGAGCAGCTTGCCGAGTCGCGCGAGGTCGTTCGCGTGCCACCCCATGTGCGCGATGACGAAGGTCGTCTTCGGGTTGCGGCGCAGCATGTTGTCGCGCTCCGTCATCAGCTCCTCGAAGCTCGGGAACTGCTCCGGCGGATACCGCCGCCGCGGGAAGAGCGCGAGCTCCAGCCACCGCTCGTTGTTGTAGTCGATCGGCTGCCAGAACTCCTCCGGATCGGCGGTGTGGATGAACACCGGAAGCTTGAGCCGCGCGCACGCCGCCCACACGGGATCGAGCGCGGGATCGTCGATCCGGAGCCGCGTGCCGTCCGCCTTGCGGATCGACAGTCCGAGATCCTTCCCGATCTCGCCGACGCCGACCGCGCCCGCGGCGACGTCCGCCTCGAGCTGCGCGATCGCCTTCACCGCCCATCCCGGCCCGACACCGCGGAAGTCGATCCCCGCGAGAATTCGGACGCGATCCTTCATCGCTCCCGATCCGGCGATCGCCGCGGCCGCGCGCCGCACTTCGTCTCCCGACATGTCGTTCGCGACGACCATCAGCCGCACGTTGATCCCGTCGAGCGCCGCGCCTAACCGCGCGAGGCTGTCTCCCGACTCGAGCCACATCCCGCGCGGGTGGCCGTGGAAGTCGATCACCGGATACTTCGCGCGCGGCACCGGATGCGCCGCTGTCACCAGCGTGGACCGCGGCCGGTAATCGAGGATGCTCGGCGCCGGCAGCTCCGGCGCCTGGCAGAGGCGCGGGCGGATCTCGGTCATCCCCGGCGGGCACTCTTCCCCCGCCTTGATCTGCGTCGGCGCCGGTCGTGTGGAGGCGGCCGGCTGCTGCGCGACGGCCGGCGTTGCGGTGAGGACCGCAAGGAAGAGGACGGCGGCTGTTCTACGGGTCGGCATCGATTTTCGGTCTCTGTTCGGGCATGCATTCTGCCTCTCGAGAGAGTCTACTCACCGTGCTCGAACTCAGCGACCGAGGTGCGACGATGACCGACCGCAGAACCCGGCAGGACGCCGATCAGGGCAACACGATCAAGGATCCCGACGACTGGACCACCGGCGACGAGCCGATGACCGGCGCGCAGCGCTCCTACCTCCACACCCTCGCCGAGGAAGCGCGCGAGGAGGTGGAGGACGATCTCACGAAAGCGGAGGCGTCGAAGAAGATCGACGATCTGCAGGAGAAGACGGGACGCGGGAAGTAGGACAATCCCGTCGTGATATGACAGGAGCCATGGAGGGCAGGGAGCGGTTGTTATCCAACCCGCTCCCTGCCCTCCATGGCTCCTGTTCAATCGAGCAATGACAGCTCGGCGCGCGCTGTGCGCCGCCGTCGGCGCAGACCCGCTACTCCTCCTCTCCCCCCTCGTCCCCCGAATCGTCCCCGCCCTCGACGTCCGCGCCCACTTCCGCGCCCTCGTCGTCGTCGGGCACCATCCGCGCGACGTCCACCACCGAGTCCTGCTCGTCCAGATTCACCAGCTTCACGCCCTGCGTGTTCCGGCCGGCGACGCGGATTCCCTTCACCGGCATCCGGATCACCACGCCCTGCTGCGTGATCAGCATCAGCTCGTCCTCGGGGAGGACTTCCTTGATGCTCACCGCGTTCCCCGTCTTCACCGTGCGGTTCACGGTGATGATCCCCTTCCCGCCGCGCTTCTGCACGCGGTACTCGTCGATCGGCGAGCACTTGCCCATCCCGCGCTCCGTCACGACGAGCAGGTTCGCCTCACGCTTGATGACGACCATGCCGATCACCTCGTCCTCGTGCCCGAGCTCGATCCCCTTCACCCCGGTCGTGTCGCGACCCATCTCGCGCACGTCGCTCTCGTGGAAGCGGATCGACAGCCCGTGCTTCGTCGCGAGCACGATGTCGTTCGTGCCGCTCGTGATCTGCACGTCCATCAGCTCGTCGTCCTTCTCCACCTTCACCGCCTTGATCCCCGTGCTGCGCGGGTTCGCGTACTCGGAGAGCGCGGTCTTCTTCACCGTCCCGCCCTTCGTCGCGAACAGGAGGAACTGCGTCTCGCTGAACTCGCGCACTGGTACGATGGCCTTCACCAGCGTGTCCGGGGTGACGTTGATCAGGTTGACCACCGGCTTCCCCTTCGCCGCGCGCCCGGCCTGCGGGATCTCGTGCACCTTCAGCCAGAAGCAGCGCCCGTCGTCGGTGAAGACGAGCAGGTAGTCGTGCGTGCTGGCGATGAAGAGGTGCTCGATGAAATCCTCGTCCTTGAGCCCCGCCCCGTTGTTCCCGCGCCCGCCGCGCCGCTGCCGCTTGTAGGTGCTCGTCGAGGTCCGCTTGATGTACCCCGAGTGGGAGATGGTCACGACCATGTCCTCCTCGGCGATCAGGTCCTCGATCGTGAACTCGCCCTCGTCGCTCGTGATCTCGGTGCGGCGCTTGTCGCCGAACTTCTCGACGACCCGGCCCAGCTCCTCCTTCATCAGCGCCATCCGCTTCGGCTTGCTCTCGAGCAGCTCGCGCAGCCCCTTGATCGTCGCGCGGACCTCCTTCAGCTCCTGCTCCAGCTTCTCGATCTCGAGGCCGGTCAGCTTGGCGAGGCGCATGTTGAGGATCGCCTCGGCCTGCCGCTCCGAGAGCTTGAACCGCTTCTGGAGCTGCGCGCTCGCCGTCGGCGTGTCCTCCGCCGCGCGGATCACCTTGATCACCGCGTCGATGTTGTCGACGGCGATCTTGAGACCCTCGAGGATGTGCTCGCGCTCCAGCAACTTGTCGAGCTCGAACTGCGCCCGGCGGACGATCACCTCGTGCCGGTGCGCGATGTAGTGCTGGAGGACGTCCTTCATCCCCATGATCTTCGGGACGAGCCGCCGCGTCGTCGGGTCGGGGACCAGGGCGAGCATGATCACCCCGAACGTCGACTGCATCGCGGTGTGCTTGTACAGCTGGTTCAGCACCACCCGCGGGATCGCGTCGCGCTTCAGCTCGATGACCACCCGCATCCCGTCGCGGTCCGACTCGTCGCGCAGGTCGGAGATCCCCTCGAGCTTCTTGTCGCGCACCAGCTCCGCGATGTTCTCGACGAGCTTCGCCTTGTTGACCTGGTACGGGATCTCGGTGATGACGATCTGCGACTTGCTCGAGGACTCCTTCTCCTCGATCACCGCCCGGGCGCGCATGACGATGCGCCCGCGCCCCGTCTCCATGTAGTCCTTGATCCCCTGGTGGCCG
>DATAIN010000072.1:0-3780 GCA_036262635.1 Gemmatimonadaceae bacterium
CGCGCGAGCTCGTCGCCGCGGTGCAGCAGGGAACGGGCGATCTCTGGGTGGACGTGGACAGCACGAACCGCCACCAGCATGCGGTGCTGGAGAAGATCTTCCGCTTCCACCCGCTGGCGATCGAGGACACGCTGAACCCGGCGTCGCGCGTCAAGCAGGAGGAGTACGACGGCTACCTGTTCGCGATCGTGCGCGGGGTGCGCTTCCAGGACGAGACCGACGATCCGTACGACATCGCCACCTTCAACCAGTACTTCTTCCTCGGGAAGAACTACCTGGTCACGGTGCACGCCGAGCCGGCGCCGAGCATCGTCGAGGTCGCGCAGCGGCTCGAGCGGACCCCCGACCTGATGTCGCGACATGTGTCGCGGATCATGCACGCGATCATGGACGCCCAGGTGGACGCGTACTTCCCCATCCTCGACCAGATCGACGAGTTCGTGAACGGGCTCGAGGAGCGCGTGTTCGCGAACTTCGAGGAGGGAGCGCTGCGCGACATCTTCGCGGTGAAGCGGCTCGTGCTCGGCCTGCGCCGCCATCTCGCCCCGCAGCGGGAGGTCTTCAACGTCTTCGCGAACCGGCCGATGGCGCTGCTCACGCCGGAGACGCAGGTCTACTTCCGCGACATCTACGACCACGTGCTCCGGATCAACGACGCGCTCGACACCTATCGCGAGCTCCTCAGCAGCACGCTCGACAGCTACCTCTCGCAGATCTCCAACCGCCTCGGAAAGATCACCTACGGCCTCTCGGTCGTCGCGACGCTGAGCATCCCGTTCGTGGTGATCAGCGGCATGTGGGGGATGAACTTCGAGCACATCCCGCTCTCGGGCGTGCACAACGGCTTCTGGTGGATGCTCGCCCTGCAGATCGGGCTGGGGGTCGGACTGGTGCTTGGCCTGCGCAAGTGGAGGCTGCTGTGACGGACGGACTGCTTCTCTACGGGATCGCCCTGCTCGACGGGCCGGAGGGGGAGCCGCTCGCCCCCTCGACGAGCCTCGTCGCGGTGCGCGATCTGGCCGCGGTGACGGAGGCCGCGCCGTACCAGCGAATCGCGCCGACGGACCGTGACCTCGAGCGCCACGCGGCAGTCCTTGAAGGGGTAGCTTCGCGCCACGCGATCGCGCCCGCGCCGGTCGGTACGGTGTTCCGCGATCGGGCGGCGCTGACGCGCTGGCTCGAGCTGCATTATCACGCGCTCCACGAGTCGCTCTCGTATCTCGACGGGCGGACGGTGGCGCGCGTGCACATCGTGCAGCGCGATCCGGCGAAGCCGAACGAGGGTGCGGGGCTCGCCGCGGAAGCGGCGGACATCATGAAGACGCTTCGCGCGAGCGCGGCGGCGATGGTCCCGCTGAAGACGGAGCATCTGACGGGGATCGTGCTCAGCGCGGCGTTCCTCGTCGAGCGCGACAAGTGGAGCGCATTCTCGAGCGCGGTGAGCACCGGCGCGCGGGCGCACGTGGAGCTGGACGTTCGCATCACGGGGCCCTGGCCCCCATACGATTTCGTGAAGCTGGACCTCGGAGGCTAGCCGACGCGTGTTCTGCCCGGACTGTGGGACGTGGAATCGAGCCAGCGCCGCGCGCTGCACGCGGTGCGACGAAGCCCTCCCGGAGCTGGCGGGCACGCCATCGGAGAAGCCGGACGCGGAGCTGACGCAGCTCCGCGCCAACACGGGGGGACGCTACCGCGTCATCCGCCGGCTGGGCAGCGGCGGGATGGCCCACGTCTACTACGCCGAGCACGCGCTGCTCGACCGCCCCGTCGTCATCAAGGTCCTCCACTCGCATCTCGCCCGCGACGAGGAGATGCGCGAGCGCTTCCGCCGCGAGGCCGAGGCGGCGTGCCGGCTCTCGCATCCGCACATCTGCGCGATGCTCGACTACGGCGACATCGACGGCTCGGTCTTCCTCGTCATGCCGTATTTCGGCGGCGGCTCGCTCGCCGACCTGATCGGCCGTGAGCGCACCATCGCGCCGGCGACGGCGGCGTCGGTCGCCGTGCAGGTCGCGGCGGCGCTGGACTACGCGCATCGCCGCGGGGTCGTGCATCGCGACGTGAAGCCCGACAACATCCTCTTCGATGAAGATCGCAACGCCGTCATCACCGACTTCGGGATCGCGACGGCGCGCTTCCACAGCAAGCTCACGGGGACTGGGCGCGCGATGGGGACGCCGCACTACATGTCGCCCGAGCAGGCGATGGGGAAGATGGTCGACGGGCGCAGCGACCTGTACGCGGTCGGCGTCATGCTCTACGAGATGATCCTCGGCTTCCCGCCCTTCGACGGCGCGGACTCGTACTCGGTCGGCTACAAGCACGTGCACGAGCAGCCGGTGTCGCCGGATGTGGTGGACTCGCGGACGCCGCCCGCGCTCTCCGAGATCATCATGCGCTGCCTGTCGAAGCATCCCGCGGACCGTTTCCAGCGCGGCAACGAGCTCGCCGATGCGCTCATCGGTTATCTTACCGTCTCGGCGGACGCGTCCGTCGAGCATCGAGCAGCCTGGCTGGCACGACGACCCGGACTCGCCCCGACGAAAGTATGAAGCTCTCGCACGAGATCCTCACGGTACACACGACGCACCCATTCATCATCGCGCGTGGAGGATCGAGCGAGTACAGAACGGTCTGGGTGAAGGTGACGGACGGCGACGGGCACGAAGGCTGGGGTGAAGCCGCGCCGAGCAGGTTCTACGGGGAAACGCCGGAGACCGTCGTCGCCGCGTTAGGCAGGATCGCTCCGGCGCTCGAGGGCACGAGCAGCTGGTCGCTCGAGGCGATCGAAGCGGAGATGAACCGGGCGATCGGGCGCAACGGCTCGGCGAAGAGCGCGGTGAGCGCCGCCCTCCACGACCTGATGGCGAAGCGGCTCGGCGTTCCGCTCTGGAAGCTCTGGGGGCTCGACCCCGCCGCCGCCCCGCAGTCCAGCTTCACCATCGCCATCGCCCCCGACGACGCGACGCTGCGCGCGCGCGTCGAGGAAGCGAAAGCGTACCCGATCCTCAAGGTGAAGCTGGGGACGGACCGCGACGCGCAGATCATCCGCACCGTGCGCCTCGCCGCCCCCGACAAGGTGCTTCGCGTGGATGCCAACGCGGCCTGGACGCCGAAGCACGCGCTGCGGATGATCGAGCTCTGTCTGGACTACGGGGTGGAGTTCGTCGAGCAGCCGCTGCCGCCGCAGGATCTCGAGGGGCTGCGCTTCGTCCGCGACCGCTCTCCGCTGCCGATCGTCGCCGACGAGAGCTGCATCGTCGCGACGGACGTCGCCAAGCTCGCCGGCTGGGTCGACGGGATCAACATCAAGCTCTCGAAGTGCGGCGGTCTCCGTGAGGCGCTGAAGATGATCGCCACGGCGCGCGCGCACGGGATGCTCGTCATGTGCGGCTGCCTGATCGAGACGACGTTAGGCATCGCCGCGGCGGCGCACTTCGCTCCCCTGCTCGACTGCGCGGACCTCGACGGTGCGGCGCTGCTGAAGGACGATCCGTTCGCGGGGCCGGGGATCGGAGGCGGGAGGATCGCGCTGGGGGACGGGCCGGGGCTGGGCGTTTCGCGGCGGTAGGCAGGAGGCCGTAGGCAGGAGGCCGTAGGCAGGAAGCCATAGGCAGGAAGCTGGAGGCAACCGCCATCAACGCCTTCGCCAAACAGCCTCCAGCCTCCAGCCTCCAGCCTCCTGCCTGTCAAGCCGCTCCCCCAACGTCGCGCCGAGCGGTAGCGTTCACGCATGTACGTGGACGTCGCCCTCCCGCTGCCGCTCTTCCAGACGTTCAC
>DATAIN010000073.1:0-10433 GCA_036262635.1 Gemmatimonadaceae bacterium
GATCTTCGTGTGGCCGCGTCCACGGCGCGGGTCGCGGTTCCCCTCCGCGATGAGCTGCCGCACCGTGCCCCGCCCGTCGCCGACGACGCGCGCCGGCACCCGCTCGGCGCAGGCGATGACCTTGCCGTTGATGACGAGCACGCGGTGGTCCGCTCCTTCCGCGAAGCGCTCGACGACGATGCGCCGTCCGTACTCACGCGCCGCCGGCCACGCCGCCTCGATGTCCTCCGGCGTACGCAGCGCGCCGGAGATGCCGCGGCCGTGGCTCGCGTCGAGCGGCTTGAGGATCACCGGGAAGCCGAGGTCGTGGGCGATTTCGACCGCACCCTCGAGCGAGGTCGCGACGTCGCCCTGCGGCACCGGGAGCCCGATGTTCCGCAGCACGCGCTTGGTGTCGTCCTTGTCCTGCGCGATCTCGACCGCGATCGCGCTGGTGTAGTCGGACATCGTCGCCTGGATGCGGCGAAGGTTCTTGCCGAGTCCGAGCTGGACGAGCGAGCCGCTGTTGAGCCGACGCACGGGAATCCCGCGCCGGCGCGCCTCCTCGACGACCGCCGCGGTGGATGGGCCGAGGCGCACGTCCTGATGCAGCTCGAGCAGCGAGTCCACGATGGCCGCGGCGTCGATCGCCTCGCCGACGAGCGCCGCGCGCACGATGCTGACCGCATCACGCATCGCCTGCAGCCCGACCTCCTCCTCCTCGTACGCGACGATCACCCACCAGACGCCCTCGTCTCCGCTCGGCACGACGCGCCCGAAGGAGACGTCGCCCCCGGCGAGGGTCTGCAGCTCGATGGCGACGTGCTCGAGGATGTGGGGGATGTGCGTGCCCTCGCGCAGCCGCTCGATGAATCCTCCCGCGGCTCCGCGCGAGCACGGATGGTCGTGGAGGGTAGGGAGCGCGGCGACGAGTCGCTCGACGAAGCCGTCGACGTCGGCCGAGGTCACCGCCTCGAGCGCGCCGAGCCGGACGTCACAGGCGATGACGGGAGCGAGTCGCCAGTAGTTGGGGCCGCGGAGGGCGCGCAGACGCGACATGCGCAGCTCGCTCGGGTCGATGCGGGCGGCCGAGGGGGAAGCTTGAAGCGTTTCCGACATAGGAGAGGACGACGAAGCCCGCGTCGAGACGATCGCGGGCGGAGGTACAGGAGGCAAGTCGTGTACCCTCGGGGGCGTCCCCTCGCGGGGATTGCGAGCAAACCGCTAACTCACCTTTATCTGCTGCATCATCCCATGCGCGACATGCGGCTTCCCGTCCTTCGCGTCGGGGATGAAGCAGAGCAGGGCGTACTCGCCGGGGGTCAGGGCGAGGGGGAAGCTCGCGCTCTGGCCGACGCCGAGGCCGGAGATGCCGCTGAGCGGCTCGCCGGGGGGCGGGCCCTGCATCTTCTCCACCCACGCGGCGACGTCGGCCACGGTCTTGCCGCGGGCGAGGCGGACGACCTGCACCTCGTGCGTCTGCTGCGCGTCGTTCACGACGCGGATCACGTGCGAGCCGGCGGTGAGCGGCGCGGAGAGGGCGAAGGCGTAGTCGTTCAGCTTCATCTCGATGTCGCCGGGCAGCGCGGCCGCGGCGACCTGGGTGCCGGTGACCGTGAGCGGCCGCGACATCCCCTTGGCGATGTGCGGGACGCCGTCGGGGCTCGGCACGAAGCAGACGAGGAGATAGCTCCCCGGCTCGAGGGTGAGCGTCGCCTCGGCGACCTTGCCCGGCGCGGGCGGATTGACCCCCGCGATCTCGACGGCCCACTTCGGGAGGGCAGGCGAAGTCTTCATCGTCGCGAAGAGATCGGCCGGCGTCTTCCCCGAGTCGAGCCGGATCATCCCGACCTGGTGGATCTCGGTTCCGGCGTTGGTCTCGAGCCGGATGGTGGTGAGCCCGGCAGGGACGGAGTCCGGCGCCGCGAAGGCGAAGTCGCTCGTCTTCACGACGACGACGTTAGGCGTGCCCGCGGCGGTAGCGACGGCGGCGGAATCGGTCTTCCGGTCGGCCTGCTTCGTGACGCATGCGGCCGCGACCAGCGCGACCGCGGCGACCAGCATCGGTGCGCGATACGTGTGCATTCGGGGGGAATGGTTCAGGAAAAAAAAACCGGCCGGGCGGAGAGGCGCGGCCGAGGTGCGATACGATGAAGCGAGCCCGGATGTTTCGCAACGGCCATGAGTCGAAGTGAGGGCGCAGATCGCGGAGGACGCGGAGCTGTTGGCTGATCATCACAGAGGACCGGGAGGACCACGAAGGACGCCGAGGGTCCCTCGTGCCGTCGGGCTCCGGTCGCAGGGCTTTTCATGCTGGGGCAAGAGGTACAGGACTGTCATCTCAGGAGTCATGAACGATCGTGGGCGCGTCGGGCGAGATGATCTCGGCCGGCGTGCCCCAAAATCAGTTCCGGCCGCGGTGCACTGCGGCCAGTCACGCCCACGGAGTTCTCCGTGTGCTTCGTGGTCCTCTTTGTCCTCCGTGATGATCAGCCGATAGCTCCGCGTCCTCCGCGAGCTCTGTGATCTCCGCGTCGACCAGCCCACAGCCCGTCGTCCACGCCGTCTCCCGACGCCGTCCTCTCCCCCTCACGCAAGCCTCCTGGCCGTGGCAGTCAGGCCTCGATCGTCCCCTCGGACATCATCACCGTCGCGCCTCCGACTCTCACCGCCTCGATCTTCCCGCCGTGCTTGTCCACTTCCACCTCAAGGATGCTCGGCCGGCCCATCTCGAAGCCCTGCTCGACCACCCAGCGCAGCGTGCCCTCCTGCCGCGGATCGCGGGCGGCGAGGTAGCCGCCTAACGCGGCGCAGGCGGAGCCGGTGGCGGGGTCCTCGGGGACGCTGATCCCCGGCGCGTACATGCGGGCGCGGATGTCGCTCCCCTCGCGCTGCGGGTCGCGCGAGAAGACCATGATCATCGAGGCCCAGGCATTGCCTAACGTCCGCTCCCACTGGTCGAGCCGCACGCGCGAGCGCTTCACCGCGTCGCGGTCCTTGAGCGGGACGAAGAGGAAGGGCAGCCCGCACGACACCGCCTGCGGAGAGAAGTGGCCGCCGAGGAGGTCCTTCGCCTCGAGGGAAAGGATCTCGGCGAGGGTCTCGCGCGTCGGCACGGGAGGGCCGATCTCGGGAAGCTTCGCGACCGTGAGCTGCGCGAACACCGGCTTCCCCGCGTTCGCGCGGATCGCTACCCGCACCGGTCCCACCCCTTCCTCGAAGACGATCTGCGTCAGGTCGCCGTCGAGCGCGATGTCGCCGATCGCCGCCAGTGCGTGCGCGCTGCCGACCGTCGGATGCCCCGCGAATGGCACCTCCCCTCCCGGCGTCCAGATGCGGAGCCTGCGCGTCCCACCGCTCTCCGGCGGGAAGACGAACGTCGTCTCCGAGAAGTTGAACTCGCGCGCCAGCGCGAGCATCCGTTCGTCGTCCAGCCCGCGCGCGTCGGGAAAGACCGCGAGCTGATTCCCGCCGAAGGGCTTGTCGGTGAAGACGTCAGCGGTCACGTATTTGTAGCGAGGCATGCGTCTCCGAGTGCGATGCGGGAACTACGATGCGGGGCGTCGGGAACCAGCGATGCGGGGTGTCCGCCTGCGGCGGGAGACCGCGATACGGAATGCGCGGATGCGAGAAACCGCGATGATACGGGACCGGCCGAGCGCGGGCCGCCTTTGGCGCCGCGCTCGGCCCCCTCCCGCATCACGTTGGTGCCCGCATCCGCGCATCTCGTATCGCAGTCTCGCGGCCACGCGCTCCGCGCGTGCCGCCCCCCCGCATCGCGGGTTCCCGAGTTCCCGCATCACTACTCCGCCTCCATGAACAGATACCGATAATCCGTCGGCGGCACGAACGTCTCCTTGATCGCCCGCGGTGACACCCAGCGCATCAGGTTCAGCTTCGAGCCCGCCTTGTCGTTCGTCCCCGAGCCGCGCGCGCCGCCGAAGGGCTGCTGGCCGACCACGGCACCGGTCGGCTTGTCGTTGATGTAGAAGTTGCCCGCGGCGTTGCGCAGCGCGAGCCCCGCTTCGCGGAGGGCGTTGCGGTCGCGCGCGAACACCGCGCCCGTCAGCGCGTACGGCGAGGTCGCGTCCACCTGCTTCAGCGTCTGCTCCCACTTCGCGTCGTCGTAGACGCTCACCGTCACCACCGGGCCGAAGATCTCCTCGCAGAGCAGGCGGTAGTTCGGGTCCGCGGTCTCGACGAGCGTCGGATGGATGAAGTATCCCACGCTGTCGTCCGCCTTGCCCCCGGCGATGATCTTCGCGTTCTGCTTCGCGTCGGCGAGATACTCGCTGATCTTGCTGAACGCCTTCCGGTCGATCACGGCGCCCATGAAGTTGCGGAAGTCCCGGACGTCGCCGACGCGGATCTCGTTCAACATCGCGACGCAGCGGTCGCGCACCTCGGGCCAGAGCGACTTCGGCACGTACACCCGGCTCGCCGCCGAACACTTCTGACCCTGGTACTCGAAGCCGCCGCGCACGATCCCGACCGCGAGCGCCGCCGGGTCCGCGCTCGCGTGCGCGAGGATGAAGTCCTTGCCCCCCGTCTCGCCGACGATGCGCGGGTACGAGCGGTAGCTCGCCATGTTCCCGCCGATGGTCTTCCACATGTTGTTGAAGACGGCCGTGCTCCCCGTGAAGTGGACGCCGGCGAGATCGCGGTGCGAGAGCGCGACCTCGGAGATCATTGCCGCGTCGCCGGGGACGAAGTTGATCACCCCCGGCGGCAGCCCCGCCTCCTCGAGGATCTTCAGCGTGTACCACGCGCTGAGCATCGCCGTCGCCGCCGGCTTCCAGATGACGGTGTTCCCCATCAGCGCCGGCGCCGTCGGCAGGTTGCCGCCGATCGCCGTGAAGTTGAAGGGCGTCACCGCATACACGAACCCCTCGAGCGGGCGGTAGTCCATCGTGTTCCAGAATCCCGCCGGGGAGATCGGCTGCTCGCGATAGAGCTCCTGAGCGAAGCCGACGTTGAAGCGCCAGAAGTCGATCAGCTCGCAGGCGCTGTCGATCTCCGCCTGGAAGGCGGTCTTCGACTGGCCGAGCATCGTCGCCGCGTTGAGCGTCGCGCGGCGCGTGGTCGCGAGCAGATCCGCGGCGCGCAGGAACACCGCGGCGCGCTCCTCCCAGCTCCACGCCGCCCATTCGCGATGCGCCTTCGCCGCCGCGTCGATCGCCTGCGTCACCTGCTCGCGCGACGCGCGATGCCAGTCGGCGAGGACGTGCTGGTGCGCGTGCGGCATCACCGCGTGCGCCATGTCGCCGGTGCGGATCTCCCTTCCGCCGATGACGAGCGGGATCTCGATGCGCTCGTCGCTCATCGTGCCGAGCCGCTCCTTGAGCGCCTTCCGCTCCGGCGAGCCGGGCGCGTACGACTTCACCGGCTCGTTCACCGGCGGCGGCACGTGCCGCACCCCGGCGAAGGCGGCGAGTCCCGCGCCGTCGGCGGCGCGCTCGGTGGGAGTGGCCGGCGGATTGGTGTTCGCCGCGCGCGCGTTCGCGGCGGGGATGGCGGGGGCGGCAGACATGATCTTCCTCGGCTGAATGCTGTGTTAATGCTATTCCGGTGCGGGGACGAAATGAACCGCGCCGCCGGCAGGAGGCTGTAGGCAGGAGGCCATAGGCAGGAGGCTACAGGCAAGGCTGAACGCGGCACGCGAGTGCGGTAGTAGTCGCCTCCAGCTTTCTGCCTATAGCTTTCAGCCAGAATGCGCACACATGCGACGCTTCTCCTGCTGACTCTGGCCGCCTGCGCCGCCGTCGCCTCGCCGGTCGAGTGGCGCGATGCGAGTGCGCGTGCGGGTGACTCCCTGCCCGGCCGGCTCGCGCTCCGCGATGACAGCGCCGTCTTTGCGCCGGATACGCTCGCCGCGGGGACCGCGACACCCGCGGGCGCGTGTCCGGGAAGCGTGCGCGTCGCGTGGAGCGGCGCGAGCGGAACCGAGCGCTACGCCGCCTGGTGGGCGCCGCGCGCCGACTCGAGCGCGGCGCTGCTCGCCGCGCGAAGCGTCGATGGTGGACGAAGCTGGGGCGCGCCGGAGCCGGTGGACACCATCGACCGCGCGAACGTCGGCTGCAGCCGGCCGGCGCCCGCGATCGCCGCCGATTCCGCGAGCGGCTACGTGCACGTGGCGTACAGCATGCGAGCGCCCGAGGGGACCGGCGTCTTCTTCTCCCACTCCATGGAGCGGGGGCACATGTTCCACTCTCCCGTCGCGATCATGTACGGCGAAGAGCTCACCGACGCAGCGATTGCGGTGCTGCGCGACACCGTCGCCGTCGCCTTCGTGCAGCCGACGGGGCAGCATCCTGGCCTGGGTCTCGCGCTGTCGCGCACGATGGGGCACATCTTCGAGCACCGGCTCGCCGTCCCGTCGGCGACGGACGCGAGCGATCCCGCCGTCGCGATCGCCTCGGGACGCGTCGCGCTCGGGTGGGTGCAGCGTTCCTCCGCGGCGGCGGCGGTGCTCATGACGCGCGTCGGCATCACCACCGGCAGCGGTACGAAACGTTAGACGAGGAGAACGATGAGCACGCATTACTTCGGCGCGCACACCATCGACAACGGCGGGATCGACATGGCGGCGCGGCGGGCGGCGCGATCGCGGATGCAGGCGCTGCAGATCTTCACCGCGGTGCCCAAGTACTACAACGAGAAGATCGGCGTGCGCCCCGAGCGCGCCGAGCGATTCCGTGCGGCGCTGAAGGAGACGGACATCCCCGCGAAGCGCGTCATCGCGCACGCCGCGTACGTGCTCAACGTCGCCACCCCCGACGAGACGAAGTGGGGACGCGCCAACGCGGGGCTCACCAAGGAGCTCGAGCGGGCGACGATCCTCGGACTCGGCATGGTCTGCTTCCATCCCGGCGCGGCCACCGACGGCGACCGCGCCGCGGGGGCGAAGCGCGTCGGGCAGGCGATCACCAACGCGCTGCGTGCCATCGACGGCGACACGAGGCTCCTCGTCGAGAACACCGCGGGAGCGGGGAATACCGTCGGCCGTACGCCGGAGGAGGTCGGGATGATCCTCGCCAGCGTCCCCGACTCGCTGCGCGACCGCACCGGCTATGGGCTCGACACCTGCCACCTCTTCGCGGCGGGCTACGACCTCGCGTTCGGCCCCGACGCGCCCGCGGTCATCCTCGACGAGTTCGAACATGCGACGGGCGTCACACCGTCGTTCTTCCACCTGAACGACAGTGCGGGCGCCCTCGGCTCGAACACCGATCGCCATGAGCTGATCGGCGACGGACAGATCGGCAAGGAGGCATTTCGCTGGCTGCTCGCCGACCGCCGCACGAGGGGAATTCCGCTCGTCGTCGAGACTCCGCAGCAGAATTACGAGGTAGCGGAGGACGATCCGAGCCCCGATCCCTGGGACGAGAAGATGATGCGCCTCCTCGAAACGCTGGCGGGGGACTGAGCGTCCAGAGGGCCGTGGACGCGTCGCGAGACGCGGCCCCAGAGGGAAATCGGCGGTGCCTGACGACGGCGGCACGGTGTTTTCAGAGGGGAAACGCGCTGTTTCTCCTATGAAAAATTGCGCGCTCCCTATTGCGCGCTGGGCCGGTCGATATAGTTTGTGCCCCGTCGGACAGGTATTTCCCTCGTGAAACCGGACTCCGATCACTCACAGGAGACAGAGCATGGCAGCCAGGAAGAAGGGCGGTGCGAAGAAGGGTGGCGCCAGAAAGGGTGGCGCGAAGAAGGGTGCCAGGAAGGGCGGCGCGAAGCGCGGTGGTGCCAAGAAGTCGAGCTCGCGCAAGAGCGCGGGCAAGAAGCGCAGCGGCGCGAAGCGCACTCCGAACGCGGCGTTCATGAAGGCGATGCAGCCGAGCGAGCAGCTCTCGGCGGTCGTGGGCAGCAGCCCGATGCCGCGCACCGAGATCACGAAGAAGCTCTGGCAGTACATCAAGCGGAAGGGTCTCCAGGATGCCAAGGAGCGCCGCATGATCAACGCCGACGAGAATCTCCGCCCGATCTTCAAGAAGGATCAGGTGTCGATGTTCGACATGACGAAGCTCGTCAACAAGCACCTGTCGTAAGGCTCGCCACTGGCGATACGAGGGGGCGCACCGTGACCGGTGCGCCCTTTCGTTTTGAGGAGCGAGGGGACGGAACTACGCAACGCGGATCGGGCGGATCTGGCGGATCGGTCGGATCGCTCCGTGCGCGGTCTCGGCTCCTCGACGGCGCGCAACGAGCCGCTGATGCCTTTCAAAAGGTTGTTAAAACACAGAGACAGAAGCGTTACCCAAGGAGAAAACTGCTTCAACCAGGGAGCTGTGAAGTTGCCGAGCCATCGAGCCGCCCCGTGCCGGAATGCGGGCAGGATCGTATCTTCCGGGCCGGTGGCAGGCAGCGTCTCTCTCGTTCTCGACATCCGTGGCTCGTAAGCGCACTCCCGTCTCCAGCAAGCCGAAGGGCACCGTCGCGCAGGCGCGCGCCGGGGGCAAGCGGCCGGCCGCGGGGCGGCACTGGGAATCCTTCAAGTCGCTCATCGCGCTCGTCGCGATCTTTCTCGGCATCCGCGCCTTCATCATCGAGGCGTATCGCATCCCGTCGGGGAGCATGGAGCCGAGCCTCCTCATCGGCGACTGGCTGTTCGTCAACAAGTTCATCTACGGCCCGACCATCCCGTTCACGAACAGCCCGATCCGGATCCGCATCCCCGGCACGCCGCTCCGGCTCTACCGCGACCCGCGGCGCGGGGACATCGTCGTCTTCCGCTCGCCGCCGCAGCGTGACCAACCAACGGACTCGACGCCGACGCTCGTCAAGCGCGTCATCGGGATGCCGGGGGACACGATCTACATGCGGAAGGGGCTCGTCTACGTGAACGGGATGCCGCAGCGCCAGGGCTACGGCGCGCATGCCGAGCCGACGCCGGATCAGACGTCGGCCTACGACCGGCTCTTCGACTGGCAGCACGAGTTCGAGCTCCGCGGCTCGCGCTTCGGCGCGCCGCCCGAGCGGCCGACGCACGACGACTGGGGCCCGCTGCGCATCCCCGAGAATCGCTACATGATGCTCGGCGACAACCGCTACGACTCGAAGGACAGTCGCTACTGGGGCTTCGTCCCGCGCAACAACGTCCGCGGCCAGCCGATCTTCGTGTACTACTCGTTCGACAAGGAGTGCGGGTCGGGGGTGTGCTTCCTCACCGACATCCGCTGGAACCGGATCGGGCACCTCATCCGGTGACCCGCCTAACGCGCGCGTCCGGGGAAGGGGCGCGCGCGGAAGCGGCCGCGGGGGCGCGACCCGCCGCCGTGGAGCTCGTCCGCGGGCTGTCGCTGCTCGGCACCGTGGCGCTGGTCGTCGGCAACATGGTCGGGACGTCGATCTACACCCTCCCGGCCTCCCTCGCCAAGGTGGCGGGCCCGTACGGGCTCGTCGCATGGGCGTTCGTCGCCGCGGGCTACCTGTTCGTCGCGCTGGTGTACGCGCGGCTCGGGACCCGCTTCCCCCGCACCGGCGGGCCGTACGTCTATGCGCGCGCCGCCTTCGGCGACTTCCCCGGCTTCGTCACCGTGTGGTCGTACTGGGTGAGCACGATCATCGGCAACGCGGCGATCGTCACCGGCGCCGTCGGCTACATCACCGGATTCTCGTCGGCGCTCGAGGCGAGCCCGCCGCTGCGTTTCTTCCTCGCGCTCGCCCTCGTCTGGGGGCTCTGCCTGATCAACGTGATCGGCGTGCGGCAGAGCAGCCGCGTGCAGACGACGGTGATGTTCCTCAACCTCGTTCCACTCGTCCTCGTCGCCCTCGCCTCGCTCGCGTACTTCGATCCGGCGAACCTCCACCCGTTCATGCCTAACGGCGCGAGCTCCATCGCCGGCGGGGCGGCGCTCGTCGTCTGGGCATATTCGGGGGTCGAGTCGGCGACCGTTCCGGCGGAGGAGGTACAATCACCCGAGCGTACCATCCGCCGCGGGACGATGATCGGCTACTGGGTGGGGACCGGCGTCTTCCTTCTCACCGCGCTCGCGGTCGCGGGCTCGCTCCCGAACACCACCGTCGCCGGCTCGGCGCGGCCGATCGCTCTCGCGGCGGAACGCGCGCTCGGTCCATGGGCCGGCGCCGTCGTCGGGCTCGCGGCGATCGCCGCGGCGCTGGGCACCCTCAACGGCTGGATCCTCATGTCGGGACGCATCCCGCTGAGCGCCGCCGAGGACGGGCTGTTCTTCCGACCGCTCGCGGCGATCCATCCGCGCTTCCGCACCCCCGCGGTCGGCCTCGTCGTCGGGGCCGTGGTGACGAGCGCGATGCTGACGCTCTACTTCTCGCAGACGCTCCTCGAGGTGTTCGACTTCGTCGTCCTCCTCGCGGTGCTCACCACCCTCCTCCCGCACCTTCTCGCCGCCGCCGCGGAGTTCGCCCTCGCCGGCCGCGCCCCGGGCTCCGCCGCCGCCCGCATGGTCGCCGCGATCGCGTTCGTCTTCGTGCTC
>DATAIN010000074.1:0-9274 GCA_036262635.1 Gemmatimonadaceae bacterium
GCGCGGCGCCGGGAGCGGTCACCTCTCGTTGTCCGTCCTTCGCATCGCAACCGGCGACCAAAGCAGCGAGAGCAATCGCCGCGGCTGTACTGCCTGCCCGGCAAAGGAAGGGGTTAGTCCGGCGACTCATGCGCGACCTCGCGTTGTTGAAGTCCGGCTGAACTACCGGACTCCGCGATCCGCGCGTGAGCCGACGTCAGCCCATCATCCGCAAAACGCCTGTTTTGCGGCAGCGCGGAACGTTGTGCGCTCCCTCACGTCCAGAAAGGACATCTTTGTTGTCGCGAGGGTCGCATTTGTTGCCGCCCCCTCGCTGCAGCTCGCGACCGCCCAGGCGAGCGCCTCCTGGTAGGGCGTCGCCCTGATCTGGTGCATCGAGAGCCCGAGCCGCCGCTTCAACGTCAGGCGCAGCTCTCGCGCAGACCTGAAGCCAAGGAACGACGCGATCGCCCCCGAGCTCCAGCCGAGGTCGGCGAGCCGTCGATACCATAGAAGCTGGAAGACGAGGAGCAGCCGCGTCGCCGAGAGCTGCCCGGCGCGGCGCAGCTCCCGCCAGACGGCGACCCGCACCGTTTCCCCCCGGCCGCGGACGTGCCCCATCGCCGCGGCCGCCGCCGCATGGACGTCGGTGACCGCCGGCGTCTCGATCAGCAGGTGCAGCACGATCCGCTCCGCCGGTATCGTCAGGCCTAACGCGGCGACTCGTTCGAGGAAATCGGCCCGGATCTCGGCCTGGCGCGCGGCGAGGAGCTGCCGTGACACGAGGTTGTGCCAGACCTCGAGGCGCGCGAAGTCGCTCGCCGTCATCACCTGCGCGCCGCTCAGTGACGCGAGGTCGAACATCGCGTGCATCTCGGCGTCGCGGTCGAGCAGCGGGACGTAGAGGACGAGCGACATCGCCTGATTCCGCGCGAGCCAGGCCGAGAGGTTCGCCCGGAGATGCGCCTCGTGAGCGCAGCTGCCGAGGTCCACGAACAGTATGCTCGCGCCCGCCTCGCGCGGGGGAAGATCCGCCGTTTGACGGAAGAACCCTGGCGAGGGGAAGCCCAGGACCAAGGCGACGTGGCGCAGGCGCTCGCGGGCGCTCTGCTGCGTCGTGACGGCGATCATCGTCGATCTCCTCGCCGAAGTCAGCCGGCGCCACTCCGCGAATGGCCCTGTGATCTTCGACACACATCGATCCGATCGCCTAACCTACCATTGCCGGTGACCTCCGCAAGCATCGCGGGCGGCCCTCGGCGAGTGGCTCCTTCAGGGGGCGCTCAGCGTGAGGACTATGTCCAGCGCGTACTCGCCCGGCGCGTCGGTAGCGGCGTTGAAGATCGCGGCGAAGTAGAGCTGAACCCGTTCCCCCGCGACGGCGGGGCCCGAGGCCGCCGTTGCAGCGAGCTGGGCGAGCTTCGCGAACGGTCCGGCGGATGACGTCGCCCAAAGCAGGTCGGACGCGGGCTTGCTCGTGGAGCCGCGGCTCCCGGCGACGCGCCAGAAGGGCTGCGCCGCGCCGATCTGCAGCTCCCAGGGGGCATTCGAGAAGACGCGGACGAGGGGGCCCGCTACGGGCTGCGACCTGACGACGCCCGCGCTGAGCGTCGGGGCCTCGAGCGTCACGCTCTGCTCCGACACGTGCAGCAGCATCACCGTCACCGGCGAGCGACGGACGGTGATGTCCACCGAGCAGTCGCCGGGGCGTTCCTCGACGCTGCACCGTTCCTGCGCCCCGAGGTGCGGCGGCATCGCGCAGGCGAGCGCGAGAAGCGCTCCCGCGCCTAACGCCCTGATGGCGCCTTCAGCGCCGGGCGACGAAGTCACCGCTCGCCCCTCCGGCGGATCCGTCGATCCAGCTGCCGGCGATCGAGTCGCCGGCAAGGCGCCCGAGGTGCTCGCGCGTCGCCGACGGCAGGTAGACGTCGAAGGCGATCGAGCTCGAGTCGACTTCGTGACCGTCCAGTGCGCCAGCGACACGCGTCGTCACGCCCTGGGCGTCGCGCTCGACGGCGTCGAGCGAGCCCTGAAGGGAGCGACAGGCGCCGGTCTTCACGACGAGGGTCCCCGAGATCGTCGCCGAGCCGGGGCTCGTCTGACGCGCGACATAGCGCCAGCTGCCCGCGAATCGCGAGGGAGTGGCGCACGGCGCGGTCGTGTCGTGGCAGCTCGCCGCCGACGCCGCCAGAAGTACGGCCAGCGCACCGCAACACCGGCCCCCTCGCGTCATGGTGGGGTGCCCGGCGGCGCTGCCGGCTCGCTCGGGAAGGCGCGGATCTTCGCATTGCGCGTCCGGAGGCGCACGCGAACCGGTGCCGTCGGAATGCCATCCACCACGTCGAAGGCGGGAAGCGAATCGACGGGAAGCAGCGGCTCGGCGGAGCCCGACAGATCGAGCTCGATTCGATACCTGCCGACGGGGAGAGACTCCAGCGCCCATCGCCCTGCGCGAATGCCGCGCGCCGTCCACTGCTGCCCCCGCGCGTCGCGCGCCGAAACGACGACCGACTGGAGCGCGAGCGAATCGACGCGTGACGCGGCGAATCCCTCGACGGCGACGTCGACCTCCACCGATGCGACCGTGATCAGCCCGATGTCGCGGCGCAGCGAGTCGCGCCGGAGCGATGGCGGGGTGACCAGCTCGCCGGGGATCGACGCGGCATCGATTCGCAGCGGCCCGCGCACGCGCCGGTCGAAGCGATAGCGGCCCCGCGAGTCGGTCACCGTCGTCGCGCTCAGGTCCCGTACGATCACGCCAGCCACACCCGGCTCTCCGCGATCGCGGTGCGCATTGTTGTTCGCGTCGTGAAAGATCGTCCCGCCGGGACCGAACGAAACGCGTGGAAGTCCGATGTCGTGCTGGAGCATCGCGGCGAAGAGCCATCCGCCGGAGGACGCGAGGACCGAATACGGGTCGCGCTCCGCGGCCACCGTCATGCGCGTCGAATGCGAAAGCTGCGCGCGCACTGCGCCCCGCAGCACCACCGTCCCGGAGCGGCTGGCAAGCTGGTTGACGGCGGCGGTGGCGCTGCCGAGCAGGACGTTGCGTCCCGGCAGGAGAGTGATCCGGTCGAGGCGCAGCCCGTAGCTGCTGTACTGTGCCGAGAACCCGGAGATCGTACGCCCCCGCTGGAGGATGGTGTAGAGCTGCGCGTCACCGAACGGCCCTCGCGTGCCTAACGTTCCGCGGTATTCGTGCCGGAGTGCCGCGCTCGCGCTTCGCGTCCCGGTGCTCGTCGTCGTGGCCCGGCGCACCCAGCGCTCGGCGACCGTTGCCGTGAGATGTGCGGGCCCGCGCTGAGCGTCGAAGCCGGTCGCGAGCCGGGTCTCCCGCTGCTCGGTCGAGCCGGCATCGCCACTGGCATCGTAGCCCGACGTCGTGCCCTCGAGCAGGAGAACCACCCCTGGCGTGAGGCGCATGGTGGGGGCCAATGTGAACGTCCGCGACCCGAGCGAGCGCCAGCTCGCCGTGCTGTCGTGCGTCACGAGCGCCGACCCGCCGAGCGTCAGGCGGCGGGAGATCGGGCGGAACCCCGCTGCCCCGAACTCCGTCGAGGCACGCGCGAACGCGGCGGCACCCCCGGGGGCGCGGTAGGCGTACGCATTGAGCGCTCCTTCGCGCGCCCGCCAGCCGTAGGCGACCCGTCCTCCGAGCGCGCGCGCGTCCGCGAAGCGTCGCTCGACCAGCTCCGCCGACACCACGCTCGACGAGCGCAGGTGGAGTCTCACGACCGCGCCGGCGGCGTCGAGCTGGCGCCGTCTGTTGCCCGCTTCCTCCAGATGCGCCCCTTCGACGCCCAGTCCGAAGGCGCCGAACCGGCGCTCGACCGCGAAAGCTCCCAGCGTGCCGGCGCTCCCCCTTCCGCCGTACGGATGCGCGGCGAAGGTGAGGATCCGCCATGCGGTGTCCGCGACCTGGATCGAGACGCCGCGACCGACGAGATCCGCGCCCGCGACGTCGGAGAATCGAATGTACGTCGGGCCGAAGTTCGCGCGCCAGGTTTCGGTGCTGAGCGACAGTCGCGCCGGCATCCGCCAGTACCCAGCGCTCGCGAGCGCACGCTCCGCCCGATCCGGCTGGGGACCGATGGGCGTGCCGGCATCGACGCGGATGTTGCCGACGATGCGCCCCTCGACGTGAGCGCTGTAGGCCGCTGCCGTCTGGGATCCGGGACCACGCCCGAACGCGGCGCCAAGGGAGAGCACGGGCGCTCCCTGGTGACCTCGGGCCTCGACGCCGATCACGCGGACCGAGGCGTCGGAGGCCGCCGACGCGCCCCCGCTCGCCGCCGCCTCGAGCCGCACGGTGAAGCTTCCCGCGCCGCTGGCTCCGGCGACGCGTGCGCGAACGACGAGCTCACGCCGCTCGCCGGGCGCGACGACGGCCTCCGCGAGCCGTCCTTCCTCCCGCCAGCCCGGCGGGAGACGCGTACGAAAGCGGAGGGTGTCGGCGGCGTTGCCGCGGTTCCAGATCGTGAATCGGACGCGGACGATCTCACCGGGTCGCGAGCCGACGGTGCTCACCCCGGCGGCGAGATCGATCGACGACGTGGCGGTGACAGAGACGTCAACGGACCTGTGGGCGAACGACGCGTCTCCTGCTCCGAAACCGATCTCGAGGGCCCGAACGCGGCCGGGTGGATGGCCCGCCGGGATCACGAGCGTCAGCAGGAGAGACCGCTTGACCCGGGGCAGCCGTCCCGAGGGTGCCCCGAGCAGCTGGATGCCTCCCACCGCGCGCGCCTGCCAGGCGACGATCGAGTCGCGGCCCGCCACGGGGAGCTCCACGCTCACGACCTGGTAGGACCCCGGGGCCGCTCGAACGACGAGGGTGCCAACCGTGTCGTGCGGCTGCTGCGCCTGGATCAGGATCGGAGCCGACAGTAGCGCCAGCAGCGAGACCGCCCCGACCCTGCGCATCGACGACTGCTCAGTTGGTGGCGAGCGACAGTCGCACCACGCTGAAGAGCGGCGCCTCGTCGCGCTCCCAATCCAGACGCGCCCGGAGGAAGATGACGCCGTGCCCCTCGCCGCGAACGGCGGAGAGGACGATGCCACCCTGGGCGAGGGTCGTCACCGGACGCCACGCATCGGGCGACGTCGCGTCGAGCTGCCATTCGAGCTCGCCCGGAGCACCCGACGTGGCGATCGTGAGCGTGCAGCCGGTCGAACGGCTGCACCCGGCAATCTCGAATTGGATCGCCGCGGCCCGCGTCGCCCGGATCGAATAATCGGTGGCATCGGCCGCAGGCAACTCGACCTCGGTGGTCGAGACGCGAAGCGTCGCCTGGGCGTGCAGCTCGCGCGCGCCACCGGCGAGACCGATGACGGCGAGGACGCGCGCGAGCCGGGCGCGGCGCCCCGCCGCCAGCGGATTCACGGGGCGTCGAACTCGACCTGCCCGGCCGCGAGCTCGTCGCCGCCGAAGTCGAGGATCGCGAGCGCGACATATCTGCCGCGCGGCACGTTAGGCAGCGGGACCGTCACCCACTGCGTCGTGCCGGGAAGGGAGTAGAGGTTCGGGAGCGGCACCCGCCCGGCGACGGAGTTGTCGGGGCGGCGGAGCTCGAGCGAGCCGCGGGCGACGTGGTGTCGGGTACCGGAGTTGCCGAAGGCGAGGAGCAGCTCCTGTCGCGTCGTGTCCGCGACCGCCTTGCGCGCCGAATCCCCGGGCGCCTTGACCATCCGGCCGGGATCGTCGGGCGACTCGCGGATGAGCACCGAGTCGGGGGCGACGACCGGGACGTGGGGGCGGACCTGCATCGCGACGATCTCGCCGGCACGCGTCGCCCCACGCGGCACGACATAGAGCTTGACCCCGGTGCGGAGCACGAGATTGAAGTGAGTTCCGCGACGCGTTCCCGGGAGCACCGTCTGGACGAAAGCGACCGCCCAGCATTCCGAGGGCGGAAGCGCCGCCGTGTCGACGCGGATCTGCACCAGCTGCGTTCCGCCGCTGTCCAGACGCGTCGAGAGCGGATCGATCGAAAGCACGCGCCCACAGGATCCGGGTCCCGTCCCGTAATCGAAGAACCGGTTGCGCCCCAGGCTGTCGCGGTCCCAGCTGGCGAGCGAGATGTCCACCTGGGCCGCGCGTTGCCCCTTGTTGGTGACGACGAACGCCTGACGGACCGGATTTCCGGCGCCGCGCTCGAAGACGAGGTCGATCTGGTCCACGGCAAGCTGCGCGTACGCGCGCGACGCGGAGAGCGACAGCGAACCCAGGGCGAAGCCAACGGCGCAGCGCGCCGCCGGCCTCCACCGCGCGGCGGTCGCCGCGCGGTGGAGTGTGTGGAGACTGGCGAACGTGCTCAACGGCCCGTCATGGTGTAGACGAGATCGATCGAGTAGTCGCCCGGCGCGTCGGTGTAGACGTTCGTATAGGTGTAGAGGTTGAACTCGTCGAGCGCCGTGAAGCCCATCGACCCGGATTGCAGCGTGACCGGGTTCGCGACCGATTCGAAGCGGAACGGACTGGGGACGTACACGTACAGCGTCGATGCCGACTTGGTGGCGGGGCCCGTGAAGTTCGGGGTCGCCGCCTTCACGCTGATGTCCCAGTCCGTGTTCGCCCACGCGTACAGCTTCGGTCCCGGAACCCATTTGCCCCAGCCGATGTCCCCGAACTCGGTGCTGACGTCGGGCGTGTACATCTGGAGCACGTGCGGGACGGTGAGGTGGACCGGCAGGTTGAAGCTGCACGACTGCGCGGACGAGCCGATTGACCAGCACCACGGGTCGTCGATCGTCGGCACGTGCTCCTGGCTCGGGAGCTCTTGCGCCCCGAGGCGGGACGAGAGGACGGCCACCGCGACGGCAGCGGCAGTGAGGAGCTTGCGGGTCATGAAGACCTCCTGGGAAAGAGGGCGGGGTGCTGCTGCGAGCGTCGATGCTACGGGACCGTTAGGTCGCACACAATCGGATGTTCTGCCTAACGCGTATCGGCTAGGGCGAACATCCTAGACGCGCTCGCCGCGCAGTGCGGGGCCGACCGCCGCCCGCGAGTGCACCCCGAGCTTGAGCATCACCGCCTCGGTATGGCGTCGCGCTGTATGCGGGCTGATCGCGAGCAGCGACGCGATCCGCGCATTGCTCTGGCCCTGCGCGAGCAGCCGCGCCACGTCCGCTTCGCGCGTCGTGAGCCGGAGGCGCGACACCCGGTCGTCGGGTGGGGTGTACGCGCCGAGGCCGCGCCGCGCCGGCGCGGCGCCGAGCATCTGCAGCGGGAGGTAGCCCACCACCGTCACGTCGCCGTTCCGCGACTCGACGGCGCCGGCGAGCTCGATCACCGTCGGCGCCAGCTCGCCATTCGGGATCGAGCAGGTGATGCGAACGGTGAGGATACCGCCCGCGTCCCCGCAGTCCGCGATGACGAGCGAGACCGCTCCAGCGAAGCGCCGCTCGGCTGTTTCGGGCACGAGCGACGACGTCGCTCGACCGCCGCGATAGGAAACGCTGCGGACGTAGGGGGCATGGTCCGCGGACCCCAGTCGTGCATTGGGCATCGTCGCCGCTCCTTGCGGGGCTTTGTGGCGCCACGGCACCCGTGACAGGGGGTCTCGACCAGCAACCACCTAGGACGTTCGTGCAGGGGGTCCGTGCGGAGCTTACCCGCTACTCATAACGCGGCGGGAAGCGCACTGGAGGGGCTGGTTTGCCCCCTCGCGGGTCCGATTCGTGACCCATATCACACTTCAGGCCCTACTTGTTATGGCCAGCGAAAGCGTCACCGGCCTGTACCTCCGCCGGCCGCCCGAGCATTTCGACACCCATGACGCACGCCCTGGCAGTCCAGCGCACGAGGTCGTCGTACGTCAACGCGTGGAGTTGGCGGATCGGGAGCTCGAGCCGGCGCCGGAAGGTCAGCCTGAGCTGTCGTGGGGAGCGGAAGCCGAGGAAGCTCGCGATAGCCCCGGGTACCCACCCCGCCGCGGCCAGCCGCGCGTACCAGAGGAGTCGGAACAGGACCAGCAGGCGCGAAGCCGGCATCTGTCCGGCCCGCCGCAACCGTTTCCAGACACAGCGCCGTGCGGCCTCGCTCTTCGGGTCAGGATGCCCGAGGGCCTTGGCCATCGTGGCGTGCACGTCGGTGACGGAGGGCGTTTCCGTGAGCAGGGCGAGAACGAGCGGGGCTGCGGGAAGTGGCCTCGCGAGTGCGCCCACGGCCTGCGCGAAATCAGCGCGAATCTCGTCCTGGAGAGGGCCCTGAGCCTGTCGCGCGAGCACCGTCGCCCATACCTCACGCCGGTCGACGTCGCTCGCGGTCATCACGTGCGCGGCGCCCAGCGACGCGAGATCGAACATCGCGTGCATCTCGGCCTCGCGGTCGACGAGCGGCACGTAGAGGAGCACCCTGCTCCGTGGATTGTCCTTCATCCACGCCCTCACGCGCGCCGTGAGGTTCCACTCCCGTGCGCAGCTGCCGAGGTCGAGGAAGAGCAGCCCCGCACCCGGTTCCGCGGGGAGGTCGCACACCCGGGCGTGGCAGGTCATCCGCGGCAACTGGAATGCAGCGGCGGCGCACCGGAGACGGTCCCGGGTGCTCTGATGGGTAGTGACGACCAGCATCGGCCCTCTCTTCCCTCCCGCCAGGCCGTTGCTCTCGCACAGGACCCCTCGCGGCGGAGCGGCGCACGGCCGGGCTGGTCAAACATACGGTCCTGTGTTTGCTCCGCAATTCCATTGCGTAGCCTGCCCCCCGCGCGCCTCGCTATCTTCCGGTGCTTTCACCCTGCCCTGCCGATGGCCACTCAGACCCGCGCCGAGCGCAGCTCCACCGCCGGCCTCTCCCGCGACCAGCTCCTCGCCGCGTACCGCACGATGCTCCTGTCGCGCCGGATCGACGACAAGGAGGTCCAGCTCAAGCGGCAGAACAAGATCTTCTTCCAGATCTCGGGGGCGGGCCACGAGGCTGTGCTGACCGCCGCGGGGATGGTCTTCAAGCCGTCGTACGACTGGTTCTACATGTACTACCGCGACCGCGCCCTCTGCCTCCAGCTCGGCATGACGGCGGCGGAGATGCTCTACTCGGCGGTCGGCGCGGCGAAGGACCCCAACTCGGGCGGGCGGCAGATGCCCAGCCACTGGGGGAAGAAGGAGCTCAACATCGTCTCGACCTCCTCGCCGACGGGGACGCAGTTCCTCCAGGCCGCCGGCTCGGCCGAGGCGTCGCTGCGCGCGAAGCTGCTCAAGATCTCCGACGGGTTCGAGAAGGACGAAGTCGTCTTCTGCTCCACCGGCGACGGCACCACCAGCGAGGGCGAGTTCTGGGAGTCGCTGAACACCGCCGCGA
>DATAIN010000075.1:0-3575 GCA_036262635.1 Gemmatimonadaceae bacterium
GGCTGGTCTCGATCGCGCCGGCGGCGATGACGACGAGATCCGCGCCGATCAGCTCCTCCCCGCCACCCGGGAGTTGCACGCGCACCCCGGTCGCGCGTCCACCGGACATCTCGATGCCGACCGCGGTGGTGCCGAGCCGGAGGTCGACCGAGGGCCCGCGCAGCGAGGCACCGAAGACGCGCGCGAGGTTGCGTCGCCGCCATGGCAGCCAGACCGAGTACTTGAGGGCGAACCGCTCGGGGTCGAGCGGGGGAAGCTGCACCCCGTGCGCGGCCGCGGCGTCCGGCGTCAGCGACCCGCGCCTGATTCCGAGCAGCGCGAACGCAGCGTCGTAGTACGGCGCGACCTCGTCGTGGGCGATCGGCCACCCGTCGAGGCCGAGCCAGGGCCGCGGCTCGAACTCGTGCCGCTCCCAGGGCCAGAGCTGCCCGCCCCAGCGCGTCGTGCTTCCGCCGAGCGCGCGAAAGCGTCCCTCGTGCGCGCCGCGGTGCGGCGTGCCGAGCATAGTGACGCGATAGGTGTCCTCGAGCGCGGGCGCGGGACGCGCTCCCCCGCCCTCGACGAGGATCACTCGCCAGCCCGCGCGCGCCAGCGCATCGGCGAGGGTGAGCCCCGCCGCGCCCGCGCCGATGATGCAGACCGAGCGTCGTCCGCGCTGCACGGGATCGCTCAATACGTCGCCCACAGTCCCGGCGTCACGAGCTCGACGGAGTGCCCGTCCGGGTCGCGCACGTAAAGGCTCGTCCCGCCGCGCGGCCAGCGCACCTCGCTCTCGATCGCGACGCCGCTCGCCACGAGATGCGCGCGCCACGCGTCGAGCGCGCTCGCGTCGACCGCGAAGGCGAGATGCTGGATCCCCGTACCCCCGTGCGGGGGGACGACGCCGCCGGCGGTCGGCAGGGGCTCGCTCGTCGCGCCGCGCTGGAACAGCAGCAGCACGCTCCGGCCGGCCACGTCGAGCGCGACGAGACGGGGCGTATCGAGCAGGATCGCTCCGCCTAACGTTCCGGCATAGAAGCCCCGGGCCGCGGCGAGATCGTCGACGTAGAGCGCGGTCTCGAGAACGCGGTCGATGGCTGGCGGTGCGTGCATGAACCGGAATCTGGCCCGCGGACGGCGGCCGGAACAGTGAGCACCGGAGAACGCCCGAGCGGTGCGCGGTGTACTATCCGGCATGCGATTCTCCGACGACATCCACCGCGCCTTCGAGGACGACGGGCGGGAGGACCCCGAGCTCGCCGAGGAGCTCGACGAGGAGTTTCCGCTTGGTGACGGCACCGCGGAGACGGAGGCGACGGTTCTCTGCCCGTATTGCGGCGAGCCGGTCGAGATCGCGCTCGATCCGGGGGGCGGCTCGGTGCAGGACTACGTCGAGGACTGCGAGGTCTGCTGCCAGCCGTGGCGGGTGAGTGTCGTGTATCACGAGGACGGCAGCGCCGACGTCCGCCTGGTCGCGCTCGACGACTGAGGCGGCGGACTCCGCGGCCGCGCCCGGCTCCGGCACCCTGATTGCGCTTTGCCCCCGCAACCAGGAGGGGGGCATGACCAGCATCACTCGCACGCTGCGCCGCGCCGGCGGCGCTCTCGTCATCGTCGCGCTGGGCGCGTGCTCGAACGCCGGAACGCTCGGCAACATCCTCGGCGGCGTGCTCGGCGGCGGCGGCGGCGGCAATCAGGTCTCGGGCGTCGTCCGCGGGGTCGACGCGCGCGCCCAGCAGATCGTCATCCAGCAGTCCGACGGGTCGAACGTCGCGCTGAACTACGACGCGCAGACACAGGTGGTCTACCAGAATCAGCAGTACTCGGTGAGCTCGCTCGAGAGCGGCGACCAGGTCACGGCGCGCGTGCAGAGCGGCCAGAACGGCGGCTACTACACGGACCTCGTGCAGGTGGACCAGCCCCGCTCGGGGCGCGGCGGCGCGACGGGGACGGGTGGCAACGTCCAGAATGTGGAGGGCAGGGTGCGGCAGATCGACACCGTGAACGGCCTCTTCGCCCTCGAGGTCGCGAACTACGGCGTGGTCACCGTCTCCCTTCCCTACAACGTGACGCGCGCCGACCAGAACCGGTTCCAGAGCCTGCGCGCGGGCGACTACGTGCGGCTCGCCGGCGTCTTCCTCAACAACACGCGCGTCGAGCTGCGGCAGTTCTACTGAGCGGCGTCGCGCACCGCGGCACGGAGCGCGGCGGCGATCTCCAGCCGCCGCGCGAGCGGTGAGGGGGCGAGCCCCATCCAGTGGTCCTCGAGCTGCGCGAGATGCTCGGCGAGCACGTCCTCGCTCGCGCGATTGAGGACGAGGCGCAGCAGATCGGCGGCGTAGCCCTCGTACTCGTCGCGCGGCCACGCCGGATCCATCGCCTTGGCGCCGATCGGGTCCCACATCTCGAAGAGCACGCGGCTCACCGCGTCGATCAGCGGGCGCTCGCCGGGCGCTCCCTCCGGATCGGGCGCGGTCATCTCGCGCGCTTCGCCCGCGCGCTCTTCGCGCCGGGACGCACGTACTGCGGCACCGGCTCGCCGCGCGCCGAATGCGCGATCAGCGTCGCGAGCCGCCTCGCTCTCGTCTCGGGCTTCTTCGCCTGCATCACCCACCACGTCACCTGCTTGCGGTAGCCCGGCGGCCGCCCCTCGAGCCACTGCCACGCTTTCCGGTTCCGTCGCAGCTCGCGGAGCGCCGCCTCGTCGAAGACCGCGCGGTCGGGGTGCTGCTCGTAGCTGTAGATGGCGCTCCGCGCATCGAGCCGGCGGGCGAACGCGGCGCGTCCCGCCTCGTGCACACGGCCGGCGTCGAGGAGCTTCTCCATCATCGCGATGTTGATCGCGCTCCAGGTGCTCGTCGGCTTGCGCGGGGTGAAGCGGATGGAGTAGCGCTCGTCGTCCACCTTCCGGCGCACGCCATCGATCCATCCGAAGCAGAGCGCTTCGGCGACCGATTCGGGCCAGGTCATGGTGGGCCGACCGGTCGCCTTCCGGTGAAAGCCGACCAGCAGCTCCCGCTCGGTCGCGTGATGCTCCTCGAGCCAGGCCCGGAACTCGGCGGGGCCGGCGAAGAAGATCGGCGCGGGTGTCTTCCCCATCTGCCTAACGCTCCCGGCCGGCATCAGAGCTGGCGGATCACGCGGCAGGGGTTGCCGACCGCGATCACCCCCGCGGGGACGTCCCGCGTCACCACGCTTCCAGCGCCGATGGTGCTCCCCGCGCCGATGCTGACGCCGGGGCAGACGATCACACCACCTCCCAGCCAGGCACGCGCGCCGATGACGATGGGGCGTGCGAGCTCCGGTCCCGCGGCCCGCGCGGCGGCGTCCAGCGGATGATCCGCGGTGAGCAGCTGCACGTCAGGCCCGATCTGGGCCTCGTGGCCGATGGTGATCGGCGCCGGATCGAGGAACACCGCGCCGAAGTTCACGAAGACGCCGGTGCCGAGGGTGACCTGCGTGCCGTAGTCGCAGTAGAAGGGCGGCTCGATGGTGGCGCCCCGCCCCACGCGGCCGAGCAGCCGCAGCAGGATGTCGGCGCGCTCCCCGGCGGCCTCCGGGTCGGTGAGGTTGTACCGCTGCCAGAGCCGGCGCGC
>DATAIN010000076.1:0-1643 GCA_036262635.1 Gemmatimonadaceae bacterium
GGCACCGTTCGATCAGAGCTTCCGGCACCTGCCTTTCTTCGAGGCGCTCGCCGGCATGGAGGAAGGGAGCGCGGAATGGCGTGCGGCCACGGGCGGGCTGGTGACGCTGCGGCTCGTCGACGCGTGGTTCGCCGAGGGCGCGCAGGTCGCGTCGGCCGACGGCTGGAGCGCGAAGGTCGCGCGTGAGGCGGTCGAGGACATGGGTCCCGCGACGCCGTCGCGGGCGCTGCTGCTGGGTGTCGTCGATGCGCTCGGGCGTGGGCAATCGGCGGGCTTCAGCTCGATTGCAGCCCGGCTCGCCGCGTACGGACGGGCGCTTCACTTCGACGCGAAGTGGCGGCTCGCCGCTGACGTCTACGAGACGCTGATCGAGTATGCGAACCCGATCGACGATGCAGACGTCTACATCGACGCGTCGATGCAGCTCGGCTACTGCTCGCGCCAGATCGGCGCTTGGGAGCGCGCCGAGACGGCGTACGCCGATGCTGGCCGCGTCGCGATGGCGATCGGCGACGTCGTCGGGATCCTGCGCGCCCGCATCGCCGACGCACGTCTCTCCCGCGCCAAGGGCAACCTGCCGCGCGCCCAGGAGATCCTCGACGAGGCGATCCGCTCGGCGCGCGCCGAGAAGCTGCCGGACGTCGAGGGCCTCGCGCTCCACGAGCGCAGCATGGTGGCCTTCGACCGGACGGACTACGAGGAATCGATCCGCTACGGCTACGAGGCGTTGGGCAGTTACCTCGGCCAGTCGTCGCGCGACCGCGTGCTCGGCGACATCGCGACGGCGTTCATGGAGCTTGGCGTGACGAGCGCGGCGCGCGACGCCTTTCTCGTGCTCGCGGCGACGGCGCAGGAGCAGTACACGCGCTGGACGGCGACGGTCAACCTGCTCGACCTCGCCGCGCGTGACCGCGTTCAGCCCGCGTTCGAATCGTATCGCCGCGAGCTCGAAGAGGTCGAGCTGCCGCCGACGATCGAGGTCGAGTTGCACATCGCACTTGGCAAGGGCTTCGCGATCTTTGACCGTCCCGATCGCGCCCGCGCCTCTTATGTCCACGCTATCGAGCTCGCCGCACAGCAGCGACTCAACCAGTTGTTGTTCTCCGCCGAACGGGGGCTCGAGCAGCTCGAACAGGGGCTCGCCGCGGAGGAGCGTTCACGGAACTCGGAGGTGCCGGCGGATGTCGCCGACATCGCCGTTGCCATTCACTCGATGCGGGAGCTCGCCGGGGTGGGCGGGTAAACGCTCGCGGGGCCGGTTCCTTGGCAGAGGAGCCGGCCCCGCAATCGAGCGTGTCTGTCAGGCTTACTTACAGATCTGTCCGCCATTCGTGCTGCCGCAATCGGCCTTCTTCGCAACTGGAGCCGTCGGGCTCGAACAGGCGGTGGTGGCGGCGGCGGCGAGGGCCAGGAGGACGAGAATGACGTTGCGGCGCATGGGATTACCTCGGTGGGGTGGTTTCCGGGGAGATCGTTCGCGCCGAAGTTAGGGTCGCAAGACAGAGCGTAAACGTGCATTTTGAGACCCACGGGTGGTGATTTGTGACATGTAAACCGGGGTCTCTTGAACGTCGTCGCCTACCTTCCGCCTCCACTCCTCTTCCATCTCCGCGTCGTACTCGGTCAGGACCATCACCTCGCGA
>DATAIN010000077.1:0-4734 GCA_036262635.1 Gemmatimonadaceae bacterium
CCGAGGAAGAAGCCGAGCGAGAAGTTGAAGGCGTTGGGCGGGAAGTCGAAGGCGACCTTCGCGTCGAAGTTCGCGGCACCGGTCACGATCACCGCCAGCACCGTGATCAGCGTCCCGACCCAGAGCGAGACGGTGACCTTCGCGATCGACTCGATCCGCCGGTACAGAAGCACGACGTTGAGGATCCCGACCGCGGTGACGAGCGCGAGCACGCCGGGTCGCGTGAGCCCCTTCCATATGTATGACGCGTACGCCGCGAAGCCGATGTAGCCCGACGCGATCTCGAGCGGCCCGCTGAGCACGAACTGCCACACGAAGAGGAAGGGCATCAGCCTTCCCAGCCGCGTCCGCGCGAACGCCTCGCGCAGGTAGTTGAACGTCCCGCCCGACCCCGGCATCGCCGCGCCGAGCTCGCTCCACACCATCCCGTCGCAGATGACGATGACCAGCGCGACGAGCCAGCCGAGCATCGCCTGCGGCCCGCCGAGCGCCGTCATGAGGAGCGGGATCGTTATGAACGGCCCCGCGCCCATCATGTTGGTCATGTTGAGCGCGGTCGCATGCAGGAGGCCGAAGCGGCGCGTGAGCTGGGGACCGGTCATGGCGAGAATGTGTCGCACCTGTCCTTGCCACGCCACCGAGGGTCATCCCGCACGAGCGAAGCGAGTGCTGGGACCTGCTTCCGCTACAGGGTGAGTAGATCCCATCGCTCGCTGCCCTCGCGAGGGACGACTGAGGAGAAACCCCTCCCCGCGGAGACGAAAAGGCTGCCGGCCTGTATGAGCGCCGGCAGCCTCTCGTTATGTCCTGTGTCGCCGTCAGTCCTGCGGGCGGAGAATCGCCATCGACTTGTCCTGCCGGTCGCCGCCGCGGTGCTGGATGTTCACGAAGAGGCGGTCGCCGGTGTGCTCGAAGTAGATACCCGTCGGCTCGGCGTCGCAGTCGTTGATCGAGGCGAAGCGGACGACGCTCTTCGCCGGCTGGTGCGGACGGCCCGGGTTCGGCGTCGCGACCCAGATGTCGTCGCCCTTCGTCTTCCCGGCTCCGTTGCGGAAGCTCCCGCCCGGATCCTCGGCGATGTAGAGATTGCCCGCGCGATCGAGCGCGAGGTTGTCGGGCATCTCGAATTCGGTCGTCGTGTTGAGGCCGACGCGGACGTAGTCGTAGACGTACGCCGTCGAGTGATCGCTGCCGCCCTTCGGCTCGCGGAGGTCGATCGCGATGACGCGGTTGTCGCGGGGGCCGCTCGTGACCGCGACGTAGAGCGTGTTCGAGCCGTCGCGGCTGTTGCCGGTCGACGTCGCGATCTCGACGTCCTCGGGGCGATCGTAGCCCGTCGCGCCGGCGGCCGTCGCCGCGGCGTTCGCGTTCACCTGCACGGACGCACGATCGAGCGGCACCCACTCGGCAGGACCCGTGCGATCCCCGACGGGCTCCGTGACGCGAAGAACGTACGTCTGCCCGCTCGAGAGGTCCCCATGGCGGTCAGGAACGAACTTGAAGATCGCGCCGCTGAACGCCTCGCTGATGCTGTAGAGATTCCCCTGCGGATCGAAGCGCATCCCTTCGTGCGACTTCGCGCCGATCGCGGGACGCGCGACCGCCGAGTCGAGCACGCTCGGATCGTTCTGGTTCGGGAAGAGCTCGTAGACGAGGCCCGCCTGCGCCTGTGGAACGTTGGGATCGCGGAAGGTGGCCGCGTTGGTCTCCTCGCCGATGAGAATCGTGCCCCACGGCGTCCATGTCGCCGGATCGAGACGCTCCCAGTCGACGCGGCGAGCGAAGACTTTCGTCTCCCCCGTGCGCGTGTCCGTCACCGAGACGCCACCGACGCCGCCGATCTCGTGCGCACGGTACAGGTAACGACCGGCCTCGGGGCCCGTCTCGTTCTGCGTGTGCATGTCTGCGTCGTCGAGGTAATTGACGCCGTCCTCGGCCGCGATCTGGACCTGCGAGTATCCCGGGGGCAGCACGAGGGGCGCGACGGGATTGCCGCCGGCCTGGGTGCAGACCGCCGAGCTCGCGAGGGGCTCGAACTGGAACGGCCCGCTCGCGACGCCGACGCGCTGGAGCTGCGGCGCGTTCGCGCCGGATGGATTGTTGACGGTGTCCGAGCACGCCGCGGCGATGAGCGTGCCCGTCGCACAGACGGCGCCGAGGGTGTGACGCCACTGTAGTCTGACGGCCATCGGGTCTCCTCGATGATGCGATGAACGTTGGTGTCGCGCGGCGGAAATCGCCGCGCCGATCATGCTAGCATGCGCCCACCGCACGCCGGGAGATCTTCCCTGTCTCGATTGTGTCTGCAATTCGTATCGGCGGACGCGACGCGACGCCGCGACCCGATCTGTTACAGGGTCGCAGCCGTCGCCGTGACACGATCGTGAAGGTGCGCCGTCAAGATGCGTCTCTTCGACTCGCGACCACCATCCTCCGACATGCGCGACCTGCGATCCGTCCGCATCGCTCTCTTCGCGGTGCTCGCTCTCGTCACCGCCCTCTTCACCTGGAATCGCATCGCGGCGGCGCGCGCTCGAAGCCGGGTCGTCGACCGGCCGCCGACCAGCAGCGCCGTGATCGGTCATTACGCCGCGGTGCTCGATACGCTCGATGCTTCGCTCGCGGCGCTTGCCACCGCGCTCCAGCGCCCTGACGACGGCGGCGCGACCGCGCGCGACGCCTTCCGCCGCGCACGTCGAGCGTACAAGCGCGCCGAGATGTACGTGGACTACTACGCACCGTGGGCAGCACGTGAGCTCAACGGCCCTCCGCTGCCGCGCACCGAGGACGAGGATCCCGACACCCCGATCCCGCCGATGGGGTTCCAGATGGTGGAGGCCGAGCTCTTCCCGGAGCTCGCCGCCGACGGCGGCACAGCGGCCCGAGGATACGTGCGCGCGATGCGCGCCGAGGTCGCCACGCTGCGCGGCGTCGGCACCGACACGCTTCCCGGCGACGCCTACGTCTTCGACGCGATGCGACAGGAGATCGCGCGCGTGACGACGCTCGGCCTCGCGGGCTTCGACGTCTCGGAGACTGGCGACCAGCTCGCCGAGGCCGCCGCGGCGCTCGAGGGTGTCCGTGCGACGGCGGCGCTGTACGACGCGAGCGGCGCCGCGACGGCACGCCTCGATGCGGCGATTGCGCGACTCCGCACCGGCAGCGACTTCGACGACTTCGATCGGGTCGATTTCATTGCACGCTTTGCGACGCCGGCGGCGCGCGCGGTGACGGCGCTGCAGCGCGCGTCAGGCGTCGCGGCGCCGTCGAAGCCACGCGCATGGTCGGCGCGCGCGGCGAGCATCTGGGAGGAGAACGCCTTCGATCCGTCGTTCTTCATGCCGCCTGACGCGCCGCCGGCGACCAGGGCGATGATCGAGCTCGGTCGCGACATCTTCTCGGACGCGGCGCTCTCCCCCGCCGGACGGTCGTGCGCGTCGTGCCATTTGCCGCCCGCGTTCGTCGACGGCCGTCCGAAGGCCCGCCTGCTCGGCGCGCACCAGGAGATCGGCGCGGCGCCGGCGCGCAACACGCCTGCCCTCGCCAACGCCGGCCTCCAGCCGAGCGTGTTCTACGACTCGCGCGTGCGCTTCCTCGAGGACCAGGTGACGGACGTCCTCGGCAGCAGCGGCGAGATGGGAAGCTCGCTCGAGATCGCGCTCCGGCAGCTTCGTGCGCGTCCCGCGTACGCCGCGAAGTTCGCGCGGGCCACCGGCCGAGCCGACTCGCTCGTATCGGCCAACGTCGTACGCTACGCGGTCGCTGCGTACGTGCGGTCGCTGATGTCGCTCGACTCGCGCTTCGACCGCGCGGTCCGCGGCGATGCGAACGCGCTGACGCCGGAGGAGCGGCACGGCTTCGACGTGTTCATGGGAAAGGCGAAGTGCGGCACCTGTCACTTCGCCCCGCTCTTCAATGGCGCGACCCCGCCGACGCTCACGGAGGCGGAGCCGGAGGTGATCGGCGTCCCCGTCGACCGCGCGCGCCGTTCGCGCGTCGATCCCGACCCGGGCCGCTTCGCGGTGCGCGGCATCGCGCAGCACCGCTTCGCCTTCAAGACGCCGACCCTGCGCAACATCGCGCTCACCGCGCCCTACATGCACAATGGCGTCTTCACGACGCTCGAGCAGGTAGTCGACTTCTACGACGGCGGCGGCGGCGCGGGTCGCGGCATCGACCTTCCCAACCAGACGCTCCCGACCGATTCGCTGCGGCTGACGAAGGAAGAGAAGCGAGCGGTCGTGGCGTTCATGAAGGCGCTGACGGATACGTCATATCTGCGGCGGTGACTCTCGAGGCGGAGGTCGGAGCCGGATGGCACCGCAATCCCCGCCGTGGTTCATTTCGGAGCCGCTTCCGGCTACACCCCGACAATGCCACCTTAGGCCGATGCGCTACGCGATCGTTGCCCTGCTCCCGCTCCTCGCCTGCCGTCAGGCGAACGAGTCCGCCTACCCCGCCGAGGCTGATCGACTGCCGACCGGGCGGTATCTCGACCCGGCCGTCCAGTCCACGACGCTCGCCGGCTCCTTCCCACTCGGCGTCGTCACCCGCAACGGCGGACGCGAGGTGGCGATGCTGCTCTCGGGGTATCGGACGAACGGCGTCCAGATCCTCGATCGTGCCACGGGCCGGAGCACTGTGCTCAGGCAGCGCGCGGCGTTCGCCGGGCTCGCGCTCGCGCCTGACGGGCGCACGCTCTACGCGTCGGGCGGGAACCAGGACGTCGTCTAC
>DATAIN010000078.1:0-3566 GCA_036262635.1 Gemmatimonadaceae bacterium
TCGCGGCGGTGCAGCGCTGCCCGCTCGTCGTGATCGTCGAGAACAACGGCTACGCGTACTCGACGCCGACCTGGAAGCAGACGGCGGCGAAGCAGTTCATCGACAAGGCGGCGGGCTACGGAATTCCCGGCGAGCGCGCCGACGGCAACGACGTCATCGCGACGTACGACGTCACGAAGCGCGCGGTGGAGCGCGCCCGTCGCGGCGGCGGCGTCACGCTGATCGAGCTGATGACGTACCGCCGCAAGGGACACGCGGAGCACGACAACCAGTCGTACGTCCCCGAGGGGGAGATCGACCGCTGGGCGAAGGAGAACGATCCGGTCGACCGGTACGTCGCGCGATTGACGCGCGAGGAAGGGGTCGCCGCCGCGGAGCTCGCGGCGATCGACGAGCGCGCGCAGCGCGAGATCGACGCGGCGACCGATCTCGCCGAGCAGTCGCCGATGCCCGACCCGACCGACGCGCTCGTCGGCATCTACGCCGACCCGCCGGTCACCGATCCGCTCTGGTTCCGGAGCGGCGTGAAGAGCGCGGTCGAGAAGCACGAGCGGCCCGCGGGATGGGGGACGTACGATGGCTGACGGCGAGGTCACCTTCCTCGAGGCCATCCGCGAGGCGCTCGTCGAGGAGATGGAGCGCGACGCGAACGTCTTCTGCCTGGGCGAGGACATCGGCGCCTACGGCGGAGCGTTCAAGGTCACCGAAGGACTGCTCGAGCGGTTCGGCGAGAAGCGCGTCATCGACACCCCGATCAGCGAGATCGCGATCGTCGGCGCGGCGGCCGGGGCGGCGCACATGGGGATGCGCCCCGTCTGCGAGATGCAGTTCATCGACTTCATCTCCTGCGCGTACGACATGCTCACCAACTACGTCGCCACCGCGCGCTACCGCGCCTTCCTCCCCTGTCCGATGGTCGTGCGCGGGCCGAGCGGGGGCTACGTGCGGGGCGGTCCGTTCCACTCGCAGAATCCGGAAGCGGCGTTCCTGCACACACCGGGACTGAAGATCGTCTACCCGTCCACCGCGGCCGACGCGAAGGGGCTGATGAAGGCGGCAATCCGCGACGAGGACTGCGTGCTCTTCTTCGAGCACAAGTACCTCTATCGCCGCGTGAAGGACCGGATGCCGCAGGGCGATCACGTCGTCCCGATCGGCAAGGCGCGCGTCGCGCGCGAGGGGAAGGACCTGTCGATCATCACCTACGCGGCCACGGTGTGGAAGGCGCTCGAGGCGGCGGAGGTGCTCGAGCAGGAGCACGGGCTCTCGGTGGAAGTCATCGACCTGCGCTCGCTGCTCCCGATGGACGACGAGGCGATCGTCGCGACGGTGAAGAAGACGAATCGGGTGCTCATCGTGCACGAGGATACGCGCACGGGCGGGATCGCGGGCGAGATCACGGCGCGGATCAACGAGCTGGCGTTCGAGTGGCTCGACGCGTCGGTGCTGCGCGTCACCGCCGCGGACGTCCCGCTCCCGTACTCGCCTCCTCTCGAGGACTACGTGCTTCCGCAGACCGCCGACATCGTGCTGGCGGCGCGCCGGCTCGCCGATTACTGATGAGCACACCGACCGGCGCGCCGGCTCCCGCGCAGGACCAACCGCCGCTCCCGCCGGCGGTGCGCAACACGATGGTGGGGTGCCTGACCTTCGTCGTCGGCTTCTTCGGCGGCGGGATGATGGCGGTGCTGGTCGGGAAGGGGGTCGACATCGCCAATCGGTGCACTCCGCAGACGGAGGGGATTCCGATCTGCGGCGATCTGCGGTGGTACATCCTGATCGGCGGAATCCTCGGGGCAATCCTTCTCCCCACCGTGGTTCTCACGAAGCTCGCGCGCGGCGATGCAGCGACGCGCAACTATGCTCAATAAGGAGTCTCCGGTGGCACGCATCGACGTCGTGATGCCCCAGATGGGAGAGTCGATCGCCGAGGGCACGCTCTCGAAGTGGTTGAAGAAGGTGGGCGACGCGGTGAAACGCGACGAGCCGATCTTCGAGATCTCCACCGACAAGGTGGACGCCGAGATCCCCGCGCCTAACGCGGGGACGCTGGCCGAGATCGTCGTGACGGAGGGGCAGACGGTCGCGGTCGGAACGGTGGTGGCGCGGATCGAGACGACCCAGGGCGCGGCGGTCGCGGGTGGCGGGGCGGGGAATGGGGCGAGCGCGGCGACGGGCGCGGGGGCCCCCCCCAAAAAACAAGATGCCCCAGCTCCCGCCGCTGCCTCCCATCCTTCCCCCGCCACCCCCAGCGTCCCCTCGCGCGCCCCGGCCCCCGCCGCCGCGGCGCCGAACACTCTCGAGGGCCGGCTCCGCGCCAAGTCGTCGCCGCTCGTCCGGAAGATCGCCGCCGAGCACGGGATCGAGATCGCCGCGCTGAGCGGCTCCGGCATCGCGGGCCGCGTCACCAAGCGCGACATCATGCAGGCGCTCGAGTCGGGCAGCGCGCGCGGCGGCGCGCGTCCCGCGTTCGCGACCGGCGGCGGTGACGCCGGCTTCCCGCTCCCGCAGGGCTGGTCGGGCGACGTCGTCGAGCCGATGTCGAAGATGCGCGCGCTCACGAGCGAGCACATGGTCAATGCGCGCCGCCACGCCGCGCACGTCACCTCCTTCTTCGAGGTGGACCTCACCCGCGTCGGCCGCATCCGCCAGAAGAACCGCGTCGCCTTCGAGCAGCAGACGGGGCAGAAGCTGACCTTCCTGCCCTTCGTCATCAAGGCGGTCACCGACTGCCTCAAGCGCCACCCGATGCTCAACGCGGCGCACGACGGTCGCAACATCATCCATCGCAAGCAGTACAACGTCGGCATCGCCGTCGCGCTCGACTGGGGACTCATCGTCCCCGTCATCAAGGGTGCGGACGATCTCTCCCTCGCCGGCCTCACGCGCCAGCTCAACGATCTCGCCGCCCGGGCGCGCGCGAAGAAACTGCAGCCGGCGGAGGTGCAGAACGCGACGTTCACCATCACCAACCCCGGCGTCTTCGGCTCGCTGATGGGGACGCCGATCATCCCGCTCGGCACCGCGGCCATCATGGGACTCGGTGCGATCGAGAAGCGGCCGAAGGTCATCAGCGGCCCGGACGGCGAGGACACCATCGCCATCCGGACCTGCGCCTACTTCTCCATCTCGTTCGACCATCGCATCGTCGACGGCGCCGACGCCGACCGCTTCATGGCCGACGTCAAGCAGACCCTCGAATCGTTCCCCGAGACCGCGCTCTGACATGTCCCGCGTCCTCACGATGCACCGCAAGATCGTCCCGCCGCAGGAGCGGAAGAACTACATGGAGCGGCTGCGGGCGAAGCGCGACTACTACAAGCGCGCGAATTGCTCCTTCTGGGCGTGTGAGGAGATGGGGCTGCCCGGCGCCTTCCTCGAGTTCTTCGAGGCGCCGGACGCCCCCACTCTCACCGCGGCGCACGCCGCCGCGCCGGAGTCGATCGTCGACCCCGCCCGCATCTACAGGCTCGTGGAGCTCTGACCCAATGCCATTTCGTACTCTGACCATCGGCGGACAGCAGTGGCGCGTGCAGGCCAGCGGTCGCGTCACGCAGCTCGATCGC
>DATAIN010000079.1:0-1711 GCA_036262635.1 Gemmatimonadaceae bacterium
GTGATCGTTCTTCGCCAGCGCGCCGCACAGGACGTCGGTCACCCCGTGGGCGCTCATTTCCGGGGCGAGGTCGTACGTCGCGACTTTCTGGCTCGGTACCAGCAGTCGCTCCTCCCCCGGATACGGCGGTTCTACACCGCCGTTGAAGAAATAGGTCACGTGCGCGTACTTCTCCGTTTCCGCGGTGCGGAACATCGTCAGCCCCTGCCCGCTCACCACCTCGGCGACGATCCTCGCCATCGACTGCGGCGCGAACGCCACCGGGAGGTCGAAGGTCTGATCGTACTGCGTCATCGTCACGACGAAGAGCTTCGGCCGCTTCGAGACGTCGAACCCGTCGAAATCCGGAAGCGTCAGCGCACGCACGATCTGGCGCATCCGGTCCGAGCGGTAGTTCCAGCAGATCACCGCGTCGCCGTCGCGCATCGGCGCGAGCGGACCGTTCGCGTCGACGATCGTGACGGGAAGAATGAACTCGTCGGTCTTCCCCTCGTCGTACGACGTGCGAACCGCGGCGAGGGGATCGCTCGCCGGGGGTGCGACTCCGTCCACCGCGGCCCGATAGAACTTCTCGGTGCGATCCCAGCGCTTGTCGCGGTCCATCCCGTAATAGCGCCCGCCGAGGCTCGCCACGCGCGCGCGCCCCTTCGCCTTCGCGATGGTCTCCTCGAGATATGCGAGCCCCGAGGTCGGCAGCGTGTCGCGCCCGTCCATCAGCGCGTGGATCGCCACGCGCTTCACGCCTTCCCGCTCCGCGAGGTCGAGCAGCGCGAACAGGTGCTGGTCGACGCCGTGCACTCCACCCTTGCCGACGAGGCCGAGCAGGTGCAGCGTGCCTCCATTCGACTTCACCCGGCGGCACGCCTCGAGGAACGCCTCCGTCCGGAAGAACGACCCGTCCTTGATCGATTGCGAGATGCGAACGAGGTCCTGCATCACCACGCGTCCGGCACCGAGATTCAGGTGGCCGACCTCGCTGTTTCCCATCTGCCCCTCGGGCAGTCCTACAGCGAGACCGGACGCGTCGAGCAGGGTCTTCGGCGCACGTGCCCACAGCGCGTTCCATGTCGGCGTCCGCGAGAGTGCGATCGCGTTGCCCTCACGCTCCTCGCGGTAGCCCCAGCCATCCAGGACGACCAGCACCACCGGTCGTCTGCTTCCTCGTGCCATCTGTGCTCGCTCTCGTTCGCGTTGTAGACTCGAAGCCGACAGTGCTCAAATGTACCCGCGCCGCCACCTGGAAGCGACGGAGCATGCTGCGTCGAGAAGTCGTCGGACGCGCCGCGCTGCTCGTCGCGTTCGTCGCGTCGTGCTCGCTCGCGGCCGCCGCGCAGGGCAGCGTCTCGCGCGACACCGAGCTCTTTGCCGCGCCGGGTAGCCGCGTCGTCGCGACGCTGCGCCAGGGCGCAACGATCGCTGTCGGCGCCACCAATGGACGGTACGTCGAGGCGACCGTCGATGGCTGGATCGCCGCTCCCTTCCTCGGTGGTGCGCGCGATTCCTTCGCGCTTACGGTCAATCCGGGAAACCCCGTTCGCCTGCGCGCCGATGCCAACGCGCAGTCGCGCGTCGTCGCCGACCTCCGCGCGGGAATGGGACTCGAGCAGGTCGAGCGCCGCGGCGCGTGGGTCCACGTCCGCCGCGCCGGCTGGATCTCCGCGTCCGCCGTCTCGAGCCAGACCCCACCGGATACCCCACCCCCCGACAACCC
>DATAIN010000080.1:0-7986 GCA_036262635.1 Gemmatimonadaceae bacterium
GGCGAGACGTTGGGCCAGCATCGTACCTCACCGCTTGCGCGCGCGGGCGCGCGCCATGCACACTCCACGGCGATGACCGTGATCGCCCCTCTTCCCCCTCCCGACGAGGGGCTGCGCCGGCTGCGGCTGGCGCGGATGAAGCGCCTCGCCTCCGGACTGCTCGTGCTGTCGACGATCATATTCGTCGCGGCGCGCACCTTCGAGCCGACGTACTCGTGGCTGGGATTCGTTCGCGCCGCCGCGGAGGCGGCGATGATCGGCGGCCTCGCCGACTGGTTCGCGGTGACGGCGCTCTTCCGCCATCCGCTCGGCATCCCGATCCCGCACACGGCGATCATCCCCGCCAAGAAGGACCAGGTGGGGCGAACCCTGGGCGGGTTCGTGCAGAAGAACTTCCTCGCGCGCGACGTCATCGCCGCGCGGCTTCGCAACCTGCACATCGCGGAGCGGCTCGCGCTCTGGCTTCGCGAGCCGGAGAATGCGCGGACCATCGCGCGTCAGGCGGCGAACGCGATCGCCCGAGCGCTCCCCCTGCTCGAGGACGAGGAGGTGCAGGCGCTCATCGATCGCGCCGTCGCGACGCGGGTGCGGACGACCGCGGTCGCGCCGGTGATCGGGAAGCTGCTCTCGCTCATCACCGCGGGTGACCGGCACCAGGAGCTGCTCGACCAGGCGATCCGCCTCGCCGCCCGCGCCGTCGCCGACAACCACGACCTGATTCGCGAGCGGATCGCCGCGGAGAGCCCGTGGTGGGTGCCGACCGCGGTGGACGACAAGATCCACGAGAAGATCGTCGGCTCGATCGAGCGCACGCTCGAGGACATTCGCGACGACGACGAGCATCCCCTGCGCACGCGCTTCGACGACGCGCTGCACGAGTTCATCGAACGCCTGCAGCACGACCCGGCGGTGATCGCGCGCGCCGAGCAGATCAAGAACGACACCCTCGACGCCGACGCGGTGCGCCGCTTCTCGACGTCGCTCTGGAGCGACGCGAAGGACGCGGTGCTGCGCTACGCCGAGCGCACCACCGCGAACGCCGCCGCCGCGTCGGAGCGGCCGAGCGCGCTCGAGCGCGGGCTGACGACGATCGGCGAGACGCTCATCGCCGAGCCCGAACTGCTCGCGCGCGCCGACGCCGCGATCGTCGACGCGGCGCTCGCGGTGATCGAGAAGCACCAGGACGAGGTGAGCGCGCTGATCGCGAACACCGTCGCCGCCTGGGATCCCGAGGTGACATCGCAGCGCATCGAGCTGGCGATCGGGCGCGATCTCCAGTTCATCCGCATCAACGGCACGCTCGTCGGCGGCCTCGTCGGGCTTCTGCTCTACACCGCCTCGCGACTGCTCGGCTGACGCGGCGAGCGCGTCAGAGTATCTCCACGTTCAGTGCGGTGTCGGTCGTGGCCGTCGCCGTCGGGTCGATGGTGAGCGCGGCGGCGGAGACAGGCGGCCGCCCGTCGCCCGCGACGTCTCTCGCGCCGAACCTCGGCGAGACGCTCGCACCGTCAGCGGCGGCGTCCTGCTGCTTCTTTCCGCGCCGCCTGCCGGTGCCGACGAGGGCGATGGCCGCTCCCACCGCGGCGACGCCGACGAGCGCTGCGATCGGATGCTTGGAGACGGTCGTGTAGACGCTCATCGAGGCGACGTGGCCGGGCTGGTCGCCGCGCAGCCGGCCGCTGTTCGGCACCGGCTCGTAGAGCGTGTCGGGGCGCTCCGTGTCCGCAGGGCGATCGTTGCGCTTCTGCGCCTCGAACTGGGTCGCCTCCATGTACTTGTCGGCGAGGCGCGGGGTGAGGCCGAGCACCCCGATGAGCTTTCCGCCGGCGCCGACGGTGATGTCACGCCGCGGATGCTCGAGGCAGAAGAGGATCGCGTCGGCCGCGACGTCGGGCGCGTAGACGGGCGCGGGGTGCTTCGGCTCCGCGTTCATGTAGTTCCGCGCGTGCTGCGGATACGGGGTGTCGATCGCCCCCGGCTTGACGAGGGTGACGCTTACCGGCGTCCCCTTCTTCTCGAGCTCCATGCGCAGCGTGTCGGTGAAGCCCTTCACCGCGTGCTTGCTCGCCGAGTAATGCCCCTGCAGCGGGATCGCGCGGTCGGAGAGTGTGCTCCCGACGTTGACGAGCGCTCCCCCGCCGCGCCGCTCGAGATGCGGGAGCGCAACGAGCGACCCGTTCACGACCCCCCAGTAGTTGGTGTCGAAGAGGCGCCGCGCGTCCTCGACGGGTACATCGCGGATCTCGCCGTAGATCGAGACGCCGGCGTCGTTGATCCAGGCGTCGATGCCACCCCACTGATCGACCGCCTTCTGGGCGGCGCGGCTCAGCGCGTCGAAGTCCGCGACGTCGGCGACGGCGTAGATCGCCTGGCCGCCAATGCCGGTGATCTCGCTCGTGACGCGCTGGAGGTCGGTCTCCTCGCGCGCGATGAGCAGGACGCGCGCACCTCTCCTGGCTGCCTGACGCGCGGTGGCAAGCCCGATCCCGCTCGATGCGCCGGTGATGACCACGACCTGCTCGCCCAGCGGCTTCAGCTCGATCTTCATGGTGCCCTCTCCGATGTCGTGCCGATTCACGACGGACGCGCCCACGCGGCGGATGCGATCCGGAATCAGAGCGATGCGGCAGAGGCCGTGCCATCCGGGACTTCACCCGGCGGGTTGGCGGGCACATCCTGGCGCCGGAGCGTTAGGCGCCGTGGCGCACGGTCAGGAGGGCTCGACGAAGCGCGACCAGAGCTCGTCGAGGACCGTGCCAAGGTCGCGGCAGAGGCCCTCGTGGATGGGCGAGCTCTGGATGACGTCGGAGCGGGGCGCGGTGAGCCAGTGGAAGCGCTCGGAGGGCGGGGCCAGCGCGACCGGGCCCGCCGCGGCGTCCCCCTCGCACACCGCCCGGCAGGCGCGCAGATAGCGGGCGAGCAGGTCGTGATCGACTCGCGGCACGCGCGCGCGGAGGGTTTCGACGTCCTCCATCGCGCGCATCGCGAGGAACTCCTCGGTGCGCGCGTGGACCATCACTCCGACCGGGACGAACGCGCCGACGTAAACGTGCGGAACGACGCGCAGTACCGCGAAGTCGTAGGAGATCCAGCGCGAATCCGGCGTCGAGGTCTGGCGCGTCATCGGCGCGCTCTCAGCCGCTGGCGCGGCTCGCGGGCGAGCGCGTCGCGTGCCTCCACCGCGGCCGCGACGAAGGCGGCCGACGCCTCCAGCCGCGTCGTGAGATACTCCCGATAGCGGCCACGCGCCTCGTCGCCCGACGCGAACTCCCGTCCGTTCACCGCGTCGAGCAGGAGCTCGTCGGGAACGCGAGCGAGCACCTCGCCGAGCAGCGCGGGGGTGATGGTGCTTCGCATCTCGGCGTCCATCGCCTCGAGGTCGCCGGTCTGCTCGAGGAGCACGTGGGTCTTGATGAGTGGAAAGGGGACGCGCGCGCGAGCGGCATCCACCGATGGCCAGTCGTGGTGCGCGTAGAGCGCGGCCCCGTGGTCGATGAGCCAGGGCTTCCGCTGCCACACTAGCAGATTCGGGTTGCGATGCGTGCGGTCGGGGTTCGTCACGAACGCATCGAGCCAGACGAGCCGGGTCGCAAGCTCGGAGGAAACGAGCTCGCCCGCGGCGGACGGGTCGAAGTTGAAGGCGCCGTCCAGGTAGCGAAGCCCGACGTTCACGCCGTGGCTCTTCTTGAGGATCTCCTGGATCTCGGGGTCCGGCTCGTTGCGGCCGAAGGCAGGACCGATCTCGATCAGCGCGAGCTCGGGCATGGGGAGGCCGGCCGCCGCGGCAAGCATCCCGACGATGAGCTCGGCGATCAGCACCTTTGGTCCCTGCCCCGCCCCGCGGAACTTGGCGACGAAGAGTCCGCCACCGTCGGTGTCGACGACGGCCGGGAGGGACCCGCCCTCGCGGAGCGGCTGCAGGTAGCGCGTCGCGTCGTAGCGCGGGAGGTCGGTGTCGGGCACGCGCGAAATCTCTCCGCGGCGCGCCGAACGGCAAGGCGGCGCCCACGTTTCGCCGCCGCTCGTCCCGTCGCGCGCCTGGGCCGCGGAACCGCGGCGGACTTGTTGCATTGGGGCGGTGACGATCCGCTACACCGCGAGTGGCAGCGAGAAAACGAGATTATGGACACACCGACCAATATCGACCGAGCCGTACCGCAGAACAGGCTCCTGCTCGCCATGCCGCAGGATGCCCTCGAGCTGATGCTTCCGCGCTTCGAGCCGTTCACGCTCGAGCTGCGCGAGATGGTGTACGCACCGATGACCCCCATTTCCGAGGTCTATTTTCCGACCGACGGCGCGATCTCGATCCTCGCCGTCGCGGGAACCGACGAGAGCGTGGAGGTCGGAACAATCGGCTTCGACGGCTTCGCGGGACTGCCCCTGCTGTTCGGCGTCGATCGCGAGCCGTTCACGGCGATCACCCAGGCCCCTGCGAAGGGCGTCAAGATGCGCGCGGCGGACTTCGTCGAGCTGACGAACTCCAACGCCGCGATCCGCTCGGTGCTCCTGCGCTACGCGCAGTCCTATCGCATCCAGGCCGGCCAGGCGTCGGCGTGCAACCGCTCGCACTCGCTCGAGGAGCGCTGCGCACGCTGGCTGCTGCAGATGCACGATCGCGCGCACCTGAAGGACTTCATCCTCACGCATGACTTCCTCGCCGCGATGCTCGGCGTCCGGCGCGCGGGGGTGACGGTGGCGGCCGGGAATCTCCAGCAGGCAGGGCTCATTCGCTACAAGCGCGGGCTCGTCTCGGTGCTCGATCGCGAGCGGCTGGAGGCGGCGGCGTGCGACTGCTACGGGATCGTGCGCGAGACTGCGGACACGCTGTTCCCACCGCAAGGCGAGTCGGAGCGGGAGGAAGTGCTCGCGGGACAGTAGCGCGTCCACCGACGAGGACGGCCGCGCGGCGCCACGTCGCGAAGTGGTTGTGGGGCAAGCACTTCTCGGCAGGCTGCGAGGCGCACGCGGGTTGCCGATGGCCGGGGCGGACCCTCACCCGCTCCGGCCATGTCGCGCTTCCACGCAGCTCTCGCAGCGGCCCTCCTGCTTCCGGTCGCCGTCTCCGCGCAGGAGCAGGCGACACCCGACACCCTCTACCCCGCTCTTCGGACCGACAGCACCCGACTGCCGACCGACACGGCACGCCTCGCCGGCCGCCGCGTTCGCATCCGCCTCGCCGATGGGTCGCAGATCTTCGGGATCGTGCGAGTGATCCGGGGCGACACGATCGTCATGCGCTCGCTCACGGCGCCCGGAGCGCCGCTCCAGCTGCGCGCGGGGGATCTGCGAGGGCTCGACGTCCAGCAGCCCGCCCGCTCGGCGGCGCGCAATTTTCAGATCGGCGCCCTGCTCGGCGCGGTGGGCGGGGGGGTCGCCTACCTGAATCTCTGCGACAAGCACCGCAACCTCTGCGATCCGCCGCCCCGCACGACGACGGACTGCGCGGAGGAAGACGATCAGTGGCGGCTGAGCGAGACCATGATCCTGACCGGCGCGCTGGTCGGGGGCGCGATCGGCTATGCGGTGACGCCGAGGCGCTGGCGCGCGGTCGGAGTGTCCGTCGGGGGCGCGGTCGTGCCCGACGGCACGGGGAGCGCGCGCGCATCGTTAGGCGCGCGCATCCCCCTGTCGGTGCTCGGCGGCAGGCCGGTGGGCCGCTAGCGCGCGGTCCACTTCCAGGTCGTGCCGCACTCGGTGCAACTGAGGTACCCGCCCGAGGAGACCACGAGCTCCGTCTCGCGGCCGCAGCCTTCGCAGTGACCGAGCAGCTTCCGGCGGATCTCCGGACGGAGGCCGCTCTTGGCGAGCCGCGCGTCCATCGCCTCCTGCGATACGGCACACACCGGACAGAGCGACCCGGTGCAGTGCTCGCCGATCTCCAGGCAGATCACCTCGGTGTCCATCACCGTCGCCTGACCCTCCTCGACGGGCTCGTCGGTCAGGACGACGTGCACGTCCTGGTCGCGCGCCGCGCAGTACATGGTGAGCTCTCGCATGACACCCTCCCCGCTGATTGTCGAGCTGATATCCTCCTACGCGATCCGTACGACCCGTCCGCCCGGCACGCGCGCGCCGATCACGCGGCTCGCCTCCCGCTCGGGCATTCCGAAGAGCGCGGTGGCCGCGACGTCCGCGTGCATGCAGCTGTCGGCCTGGATCGTCAGGCTGCGCACCGCGGTGGCGCGCGGCGACGCGGTCGCCGGGTCCAGAAGGTGGTGATAGCTGCGTCCGCGCCAACGGAAGAACTGGACGTACGTTCCCGACGTCGCGACCGCCGCGTCGGCGACGTCCACTTCGCCGATGATTCCCCGCGTGTCGTCGGGGTCCTGGATGCCGATCCGCCACGGATCGCCGCCCGGCGCGCTGCCTAACGCGTAGAGGTCGCCGCCGACGTCGACCAGCGCGTGCGAGATTCCGAGGGTCCGCAGCGCGTCGACGGCCCGATCCACGCCATAGCCCTTGGCGATCGCGCCGAGGTCGAGCCGGACGTCGGCATCATGAAAGCGCAGCACGTGAGCGCCGTTCCGCGTTCCAACCTCCACGGCGCGATGCAGGTTCCGGCGCGCGAGGCGCGCGACCCGCGGTTCCGGGGGCGGCTCGTGCCGGTGGGTAACATCCCAGAGCGCGACCGCTCCGCCGATGGCGGGATCGAGGGCCCCGGCAGTCGCGTCGGCCCAGCGCAGCGCTTCGCGGACCACGAGCGCGGTCTCGCCGCTCACCGCAACCGCGTCGCGCGCCGCGCCGACGTTCGCGCGCCCGATGTCGGAGGTGCTCGTGAACCGCGTCATCAGGGTCTCGACCCGTCGCAGCTCCGCCATCGCGGCGTCGATCGCCGCGTGCGCCGTGCGCTCGTCGCGGTGCACGACCGCGAGCTCGGCGATGGTCCCCATGACGGGGAGAGTGCGCCGGACGACATGCGACCGCCGCCGGCGCGCCAGCGGGATCGCCGCGACGACGAACGCGCCAGCGCCGAAGGCGAGGAACTCGCGGCGGCTACGGCCGGTCGACTCAGACATGGCTGACATCCTGGGAATCCTCCGGCGACGAGACATCGTGACACGAGGTTGCGCACGACCCGCAGTTGCCCGAGCACTCGCGCCGCGGCCGCACGAGCACGTAGCAGAGATAGAGCGCCGACATAGCGGCCATCCCGATGATCACCCGCAGCATCGACTCACCCTCCCGTGAGCAGCCCGGCGAAGCCCATGAAGGCCATCGACAGGAAGCTCGCGATGAAGAGCACCATCGCCGCCCCGCGCGCGATGGTTGGAATGTCCGCGAACTCGAGTCGTTCGCGGAGTGACGCCATCAGCGAAAGAGCGATCGTCAGCCCGATCCCGGCACCGATCGAGAAGGTCAGCCCCTCGAGGAACCCGTAGCCGCGGTTCGTCTGGAAGAGCGCCAGCGCGAGGATCGCGCAGTTCGTCGTGATGAGCGGCAGGTAGATCCCGAGCTCGCGGAAGAGCTTCGGGCTGAACTTCTTGATCACCATCTCGGTGATCTGCACCATCGACGCGATGACGACGATGAAGGCGATGACGCGGAGATACGGCGCCTCGGCGAGCACCCACCGGTTGAGCACCGTCGCGGCGATCGAGGTGATCACGAGCACGAAGGTGTCGGCGATCCCGAGACGCACCGCGGTGGCGACTTTCTTCGTGACGCCGAGGAACGAGCAGAGCCCCAGGAACATCACGAGGGTGAAGTTGTTCACGAGCGCCGCGGAGAGCAGGATCACGAGATGGTGCTTCATACCGTCGCCTCCTCGAGCACGCGGCGCGGCGGTGCCGGCGGGGCGGTCACGGCCCGGAGCGCGGCGCGGCGCTTCCGCCGGTCCTTCATCCACGCGAAGGTGAGGAGCACCAGCCCGAAGGCAAAGAAGCCGCCCGGGGGCATGTTCATGATCGCCCAAGGCTCGAACGACGCGGGCATGACGCGGATGCCGAGCCACGATCCACTGCCGAGGAGCTCGCGCACGGTGCC
>DATAIN010000081.1:0-4449 GCA_036262635.1 Gemmatimonadaceae bacterium
CGTGCGCGCGCTCGACGTAGGAGAGGAGCTCGGCGGCGTGAGCCAGGCTGGGAGAACGCGACGCGTCCATTGCTCCGGGAGGTGTGGCGCGGAGAGCCCGATCCGGCGGCCCTTCGCGCCTCCCTTCAATCTAACGGACCCGGCTGGCGAAAGGGATCAGGGCCGCGGCCCGCGGCGAAGCTTCGCCTCGTACGCGCCCTTCGCGCGATGGGTATTGTAGGCTCGCTGCGCGAGATACTTCGCATCCGCCGCGTCGAAGCTCGCCTGCACCATCTTCTCCGCGATGCTCATCAGGTCGGCCGCGTGCTCCGCGGTGGTCGGCGTCGCCCAGGGCGCGGCCGCGAGCTCCTCCGCCATCTCGCGCAGCACGCGCGTGGCACCCGCGACGTCGCCCGCATCGCCCCGGCGCAGCGATTCCTCGCGCGCCCGCGCCGCTCGGACGAGGAGCATCTCGTGCCGCACCTCGGGCTCGACATTGCCCGCCGGCGAAAGCGGGGAGCGGATCGGCAGCGTCAGATGCTGGTGATCGACTCCGCCATCCGCGGTGAGCACGTGCGCGTCGATCGCGACTTCGCCGATGTCCACGTCGCCATCGTGCAGCAGCGCGGGGACGAAGAGCTCGGCGAGGATGGTCTTCGGCTCGCGACCGTAGATGTCGCCGATCTCGACGCGGCCCGCGCCGTTCGCGACGTGCACGGGGTAGTCGTGCCAGACGCGCACGAAACGCGCGCCCGCGCCCGGCCGGATCTCGACCGTCACGTTCTGCGCGGCGAGCGAGAGCAGCCCTTCGACCTCCGCCTCGAACACCCCCGGCGCCTGGTCGGGGCGCTCGATGTACCAGGTGTTGCCGCCTCCCGCGTCGGCCATCGCCCGCAGCAGCGCCTCGTCGTAGTCGGCGCCGAAGCCGATGGTCGTCGTCGTGACCCCGCCGCGCTTCGCGGTCGCGGCGAGGCCGGTGAGCTGATCCGGGTTCGAGATGCCCACGTTCGCGAGGCCGTCGGTGAGGAGCACGACCCGGTTCATCCGGTGCTCGCGCTTCGCGCGCGCGACGAGCTCCCGCCCCCGCAGCCAGCCTCCGCTGAGGTTCGTCGTGCTGCCTGCGTCGATTCCGCCGGCGAGCCGCGCGAGATCCGTGATGCTCGCGCCCTCCGCGGTCGTGCCGAGCGTGTCCACGATGTCGTCGTATGCCACGAGCGCGACGGAGTCGTCGGGCGACAGCCGGCGCAGGAGGAAGCGCACCGCGTCCTTCGCCGCGTCGAGCTTCTCACCGCCCATCGAGCCGGAGCGATCGAGGACGAGGGCGAGGTTGAGCGGTGCGCGCCCCACGTCGGCGGGCGCCTGGCCTTCCAGCTTCAGCATCGCGCGCACGACGAAGCCGTTCTGCGCGGTCGCGAGCTCGTAGTCGAGGAGCAGCTTGTGGTTCATGAGGCCTCCATTGTCGGATCGGGAGACCATTCTACGAGCGACGTCTGACAGTCCTCACTCGTCGACGTCCGCGAACGCCACGGCCGGCTCGGCGCCTCCGATCATCACCTGCACCAGCGCGTCGTGGTACCGGTCGAGGGTCCACGCTCCGGCGGTGACGTAGTTGTGCACCATCGTCTCGCTCAGCGCACCGTCCTCGACGTCGAGCGCGGCACGCCAACGGACGTTTCCGTCGGCGAACTCCATCTCCAGGCTGCCGAGGAGGATGTGCCAGTTCGCGCGGGCGCAGAGCTCCGCGACGGCGGCGCGGCGCTGGCCCGGAGCGTGTGTCGGGAAGAGGAGGTAGAAGCCCAGCGTCCGGCGCGCTTCGTCCGCGTGGACGAACAGCTCGTACGTCGCCTTGCGCGTGCTCAACCGGCCGGACAGCCCATCATCCTCGAAGGGCTGCCACCTGAACTCACGCTCGTCGAGGGCGCTCTTCACAGTGTCGAGCAGCCCTGCGCTGCTTTTCGTCTCGCTCATCACCTCTCCCGTCTCGAAATCCAGCCACGTCTCGACGTTTCCCTCCCTGGCGAGCCTGAGCCTCCGCCCCGGCTCATCTCGCGACTCCGGCTTCCACCCCGCCGGTGCGGCCATCTCACCCGGCTCCGTCCCCGAGAGCCACGCGTACGTGAAGCCGTCGGCGTGTCGCTTCCACTCGAGCCACGCGCAGGGACGGGTGGGTCCCCCGCTCGGCTCGACGAGCGCGATGTCGTGGAACTTCCGCTCGTCCAGCTCGACGAGGCCGGCGTCGCGCAGCGTCCGGATCACGGACATCGCGTCCTCCGCGGTGCGGAAGCTGACGCAGAACAGCCGGTCGTCGAAGCAGATGTCGCGCGCGGGGCTCCCCGGCTCGCACATCGTCACCAGGAAGTCCGCGGTGCCGCCGGGCCACGCGCCGTCGAGGGTCGCGCGCTGGGTCACGAGCGAGCGGGATTCGATCAGGACACTCACGTAAGGCAGCCTCCTCGATGCGGGTCGATCGGGTTTCCCATTGCGAGTGAACGTTAGGGGGAGGGTCTGACAGTGGCACCCCGGGCGCGCGTCACTTCATCCGCACCCGTGCCAGCGCGACCAGCTCGCCCTCGCTCCCCACCCCAAGCAGCCGGTTCCGCCAGTGCGTCGCCGTCGCACGATCGACGCGCCCTCCGTGCGCGGCCTGATTCCGCACCGTGCGGAGGGCGTCGAGCACCACCGGCAGCGTGCCCGTGAACCAGGCGGACTCCGTGATCGTCTCCGCGAGGCCCTTCGCCAGCGCGGGCTCTCCCGTCAGCACCTGCACGATGTCGCCGAGCACGAGCGATCCATGCTCGGCCAGATCCACCGTTCGTCCGCCAACCTTCGCCAGCCGCGACGCGGGCTTCATCTTCGCGACCGCACGGCGGAGGACCGTGTTGATCTGGACCTCGAGCGCCTTCGCGAAGCTCACGATCACGGCCCCGAAGTCGTAGGCCGGGTCGGCGCGATGCGCGCGGAAGTCGTTCTCGCCCGTCGCGATGAACGTTCGGGTCGTCGGCTCGAGGGCGAGCCATGCGGTCTCGCCGATCACGTTGTCGCGCAGCTCGCGCTCGATCGTTGCGACGCCGGTGGCGACGCGCGCGTCGAGCTCTGCCCACAGCTCGCCGCCCGTCGAGAGATCGCGCTCGCTCCGTTCGAAGAAGCGGCGCCCGTCGCTGCGCGTCACGAACAGTGGAAGATCGACCATCCCACCGTAGAGCGAGACCGACTTGCCGTGATAGTGCTCGTTCTTCAGCGGCTTCAGCTCGCGGATCACCGCTTGCAGGTCGTCGGCGACGAGCCGCCGGATGTCGTTCACTCGCCACCAGTAGTCACAGTTCAGCCGCTGCTCGGCGTAGTACGCGGGAACGTGCTCGCGCTCCGCCTCGGGCAGCTCGCCGAACTGGATCTCCTCCACGTCGGCGACATAGAGCGAGCGGTAGTCGGTGAGATAGAGCTGCACCTCGTCCCGCGCGCCGTCGTCCAGCTCCGCCGCGATCGCGCGCGCGTCGTCGAGATGCTTCTGCTCCTCGAGACGATTCCCCGAGCGGACCTTCCCCCACCAGACGTAGACGTCGTCCGCGTCGATCGCGTCCGCGCGACGCTGCGCGGCGAAGGCGAGGAGGAGCTGGAGATGCTGCTCCATCGCGTCGTGCGCGTACGACGGATTCCAGACGGAGACGAAGTGGCGGGGAGAGGTCATTGGACGACGATCGGAAACGGAGGGTGATGGTGGACCGGGAGAGCCGACGTATGCTGCGCGATGCCCGCTTGCCCACTCGGCGCCGAGGAGCCTATCGTATGCACATGGTCGCGGCAGCGAAGGTCTGGACGGTCGAGGAAGTGCTCGCGCTGCCGTGGGACGGGCGGCGGATCGAGCTCATCGACGGGGCGCTCATCGTCAACGGCGTCGAAGTGCCTGACGGAATCCTCGAGCAACTCGAGCCCGAGATGACGCCGGCGCCGGCGTGGTCACATCAGCACGTCCTGCGAGCATTGATCGAGCTCCTGCTGGAGTACACGAAGCGCTCCGGCGTTGGGATAGTGATGTTCGCTCCGGCGGACGTCCCGTTGGCCGGAGAGCAAGTCGTCCAACCGGACCTCTTCGTCGTTCCACGCACGGGCGAGCATCTCCCCGACGACTTTCGCGACGCAGGCCGTATGCTCCTCGCGGTCGAAATCGTCTCGCCAAGCACGGCCAGGATGGACCGTACCCGGAAGCGAGCGCTCTATCAGAGTGCAGGGGTCCCCGACTACTGGGTGGTGGACGTTGAGTCTCGACGAATCGAACGCTGGCGGCTCGACTCTGACATCGGCCACATCTTCACCGTCGAGATGGAGTGGGCACCACCCGGCGCGAGCGAACTGCTGCGAGTGGACATCCCGGCGCTGTTCAAGGGCCTGCGCGACTGACCTCGATCCCCTCCAGCCGCCGCACGATCTCCTCCCGCAGCTCCGCCGGCGCGAGCACCTCGGCGTCCGGCCCGT
>DATAIN010000082.1:0-1617 GCA_036262635.1 Gemmatimonadaceae bacterium
CGGTTGTCGGCCTCGCTCTCGCGAAGGTCGCCGATGACGCGCGAGAGGTTGTCGGTCATGCGCCCCATCGATCGCAGCAGGTGCCCGACTTCGTCGTCGCCCGCGGGCGGGATCGCGGTCGTCATGTCCCCCTCGGCGAGACGGTCGGCGACCTGCACCGCACCGGTGATCGCGCGCAGCAAAGAGCCCGCGGTGTAACGCGAGAGCAGCACGAGCGCGAGCACGCATGCGCCCATGAGGATCGCCGACGACACCCAGGTCAGCCGTCCGTTGGCGCGCGACTCGACGAAGGCATTCGCGACCGCAACCGAGTCGCGCGCGGTGTTGTCGAGGAGGTGATCGCGGAGTGAGTTGTAGCGCGCGCCCATTCGCGCCTGCAGCGCGATGGCGTCGTCGGTGACGTCGCCGCGGATCATGCGCTCGCTCGTCCGGCGTGCCATGCGATAGTACGCCGAGAACTCGCGATCGAGGTCCGCGAAGCGGCGCCGCTCCTGTTCGCCGATCGAGGGGGCGCTGAGGATGGCGGCGTGAAACGAGGCGGCGAGAGAGTCGGCCGCGTCGAGCTGGTCGAGGTCGGTCGCGGCGACGGCGTCCTGCAGCCGCTGTTGCGAGACGGCGAGGATGTCGCTGAGGTGATGATGCAGCTGGAGCGACGGGTAGTGTCCGTGCTGGAGATGCTCGAGCCGGCGCTCGTTGACGACGCCCATCGCGGCGTCCACGACGAGGACGAAGCCGATGGCGATGGCGGCGAGCGTGGGCAGAAGAACGATCTTCTGCCGGAAGCTCAGCCTCTCGAGGGCGACCTGAAGGGCTCTGAGCATGTCAGACAATGACTTACAGCGAGCCCGGCCGGTCACCCGTTGCTATACCCCCTAGGGGTATATAGATTCGTTGCACGCTGGCAGCTGCCAGCGTACGACAGGAGGGGACCATGGAACGCATGAAGATCGACATCGAGGGGATGAGCTGCAGCCACTGCGTGCACGCCGTGAAGAAGGCACTGGATGCCGTGCAGGGCGTGCGCGTCGACGACGTGCAGGTCGGCGCGGCGATGGTGACCTTCGATGCCGGGGTCGCGAACGAGAACGCCATCGCGGAGGCGATCGCGGACGAGGGCTATTCGGTCGTGGACACCAAGCGGTGGCGCGAGTCGGGGGGATGAGCGGGACGGAGTGGCTCGTCGTCGCCGCGGGTGCGGGCGCGATCGCGTGGGTGAACTGGTACTTCTTCCGCGCCGGGCGCGTCGCGCCCGCCACCGCGGCGCCGACGGGCGGAGGAGCTGCGGAGGCGACGATCGTCGTGCGCGGCGGCTACACGCCGTCAGCGATCCGCGCGAAGGCGGGGCAGCCACTTCGACTTGTCTTCGACCGGCAGGACGACTCGAGCTGCAGCGAGGAGATCGTACTCCCCGATTTCGGGATCCGACGCTACCTGCCGACGGGAGCGAAGACGGCGATCGAGGTCACCCCGCCACGCGCGGGGCGGTACGAGTTCACCTGCGGCATGGGAATGCTGCACGGCGCGCTCGTGGTGGAGGATTGACATGACGAGCAGCGCGAAGCCGGACGTGCCGGCGACGATCAGGATCCCGGTGAGCGGGATGACGTGCGCCGCTTG
>DATAIN010000083.1:0-2122 GCA_036262635.1 Gemmatimonadaceae bacterium
TACACGGGCGCGCCGCGCGTGGATGCCTATCGTCGCGCGCTCCAGCGCAGCTACCTCGACCAGATCGACCGCAAGATCAATCCACCCCCGGCGGGTCAGCAGCAGCAGTTCCAGTTCGGCCCGCCCCCGCCGCCGGCGAACATGGGCGAGATCCAGACGATGCTGCGGGGTGAGCTGCGGGACCTCGACCGTGAGCTCGCCGCTGCCGCAGCACGAGCGGCGGACCGCGACACGCGACTGCACATCGAGGGGGCGCGGGCGCGGATCCGCGAGATTCTCGAGCCCAGGAACGGATTGTAGTGCTGGTGCGCCTTACGAGCATCTGAGCTGTTGTTTCACCGCAGAGACGCAGAGGGCCGCAGAGGGCCGCAGAGAAAACCCGCGAGGCGACGCTCTCGCGGAGAAAGCAGTTCGAACGATGGCAGGCCTTAGGTACTTGGGGGCGTAGGGCAAGACAATCTCGCCCTACGCCCCCAAGCAGTCGCAGTTCTCTGCGGCCCTCTGCGTCTCTGCGGTTGAACGACAGCTACGGGACCAGACCGGGCGAGACGACCAGCCGCTTGAGACTGTTCCGGAGCGCGAGCTCGTGGAAGTTGAACAGAAGCCCCACCGGATAACCGGACAGCTTCAGGTATGTCAGGAGCTGCGCCTCATGAACCGGGTGCAGCTTTTCCACGGCCTTTACCTCGATCACCACCCGTTGTTCGACAACGAGATCGAGGCGATAGGCTTCCCTTACGACGAAGTCCTCGTACCGGATCGGAATTGGCAGTTGTCGATGAACGCGCAAGCGGCGCTTCATGAGCTCCCAGGCAAGACACTGCTCGTAGGTTGATTCGAGCAGCCCAGGGCCGAGGCGCCTGTGTACCTTGATTGCCGCGCCGATGATCGTCGACGTGAGTGGATCGCGGAGATCTCCCACCATGCGCCACTCTGCGATGCCAGTGTCAACCGGCGGTCAGCGCTGTCTTCCGCAGCAAAGCCGGTCAATCGTCTCGCCCAGGAAAGGATGCTTCGCACGGCAACCGTATCGCTCGCAACACTTCTCTTCACCACCACCTCCGCGGCGCAGTCCCCGCAGCCGGCGGCGCCCCCCGACAGCGTCGTCCGGTCGGTGATCACGCTCGTACAGACCGGCGACCTCTCGCGTCGGGGCCAGGTGTTGAGCCGCATCCTCTCGGCGAGCGCGCGCGCGAAGGACAGCGCCCGCGTCGACCGACTCATCAACGCGCTCGCGATCGACGGCGCGCCTTACGACGTGGTGAAGGTTGACTCCGTCGGGCGACACGCGTTCGTGAAGCTGCGCAGCCGGCGCGTGCCGCGGGCGCTGACGCTCGACGTCGGCACCGATCGCGGCGAGCCGGGAATGGTGGGCATCATCGACGTGCTCGAGGCGCACCCGCTGGTGCTCGACAGCGTCCAATGGCCGACGACGCGCCTCGCCAGCCGTGCGGCGCTCGTGTCGCTCGTCAGGCGCAACCTCGACCGGCTCGCCGCCGGCGGCGCGTTCCAGGGGACCGTCTACATCGCGCGCGGCGACAGCGTCGTCTTCGCGCGTGGCTACGGCTTCTCCGACCTCGAGGACAGCGTCCGCAACGGCGTCCACACCCGCTTCACCATCGCCTCGATGGGGAAGATGTTCACCGCGACCGCGATCCTGCAGCTCGTCGAGGCGGGGAAGTTCGGGCTCGACGACACCCTCGCGAAGGTGCTCCCCGCCTATCCCAACGCCGACCGCGCGCGGCGCGTCACCGTCAGGCAGCTCCTCCAGCACACGGCCGGAATGGGCGACCAGTGGAGCACGCCGCGGAAGCCGGTCGAGGGACTCACCGGTGCGCTCGCCTATGCCGCCGCCGTCGCCTATCCGCCCCTTCTCTTCGAGCCGGGGACGCGCTGGTCGTACAGCAATGAGGGGTACTCGGTGCTCGCGGCGATCGTCGAGCAGCACAGCGGCGAGACCTTCGCCGACTACGTGCAGCGCCACATCCTCGATCGCGCGGGAATGAAGGAGACCGCGCTCAAATCGAGCGGCGCCGACATCATTCCCCACCGCGCCGTCGGCTACTACCCGGCCGACGACGACCCGCTCGGCATCCGCGCGCCGCGCGCAAACTGGAGCTTC
>DATAIN010000084.1:0-1601 GCA_036262635.1 Gemmatimonadaceae bacterium
ACGATGCTCGCGCTCGTCATCGTGGCCGGCGCCGCGGCGACCGCTGGTGCTCAGCAGCCCGCGCCGCAGAATGGCCAGCGCATCGAGCGCTCTCAGGGCGACTCCGTCAAGCGCGGCATGCGCAAGGGTCACGGCGCTCACGGGAAGATGCGCGCCGGTCGGGCGCTGCTCCGCGGCGTCGACCTGACCGACGCGCAGAAGGCCCAGGTCAAGGAGATCCACCAGAAGTACGAGAGCCAGTTCCAGTCCATCGAGCAGGCGAACAAGCCGGCGATGGACGAGGCGCGGGCGGCGCGTCAGCGCGGCGATACGACCGCGGCTCGGGCGGCTTTCGCGAAGACGTCGGGCGCGCGCGAGCAGCTCGAGGCGCTGCGCAAGCAGGAGGCGAGCGAGATCCGCGGCATCCTGACCGCCGAGCAGCAGAAGACCTTCGACGCGAACCTGCAGCAGGCGCAGGCGCGGCAGGGCGAGCACGGCAAGCGCGGGGGCCGGCGCGCGAGGTGAGCGTCGGTAACTCGCGAAGGGAGATGAGCGTCCGCTGATCGCGGACGCTCATGCTTTTTTTTCGGCGGCCGATACTGCAGGTTGTACAGGAGAGGAGTGCACCGCATGCCGAACCGCCCGACCCTCCGACCGGCGATGCTCGCCGGGTTCGCGCTCGCCGCGATCGTGACGAGCGCCTGCGCGCCGCGCGCGTCCGTCGCGCCGGTGCTGACGATGCCCGCGCGCGACACGGTGGTGATCTCCGACGCGCCCTATGGCGCGTACGTCGGCAGCCCGGTGTCGATCGGCGCCCGGGTCTGGCGCGGCGGTGAGGTGGTCCCCGATGCGCCCGTCGAGTGGTCCGCCGCTCCGGCCGGCGTCGCGCGCATCGACGCCGATGGGACGCTCACTCCGGTGCGCGAGGGCCACGTCGTCATAACGGCGAAGGCGGGACGAATGCGCAGCCGTCGCATGCTCCTCGTCCAGCAGGCGCCCGAGCAGCGCGCCGGTCTCGCATCGCGGACGCGTCAGGCAGCGCGCGCCGACAGCATCCCGCGCCGCGACCACTAGCGTATCGCGGCGATTCGAATAGTCTTTCCGCGTCGGGAGCAGCGCTTCCGGCGCGGTGCCGTCTCCGGCACCGCGAGCTCACCCTCGCTGGAGATCGACATGGGTTTTTTCCGTAACCCCTCGCTCGCGCGCCTCACCTGGGCCCTCCTGCGCATCGTCACGGGCCTCGTCTTCATGGTGCACGGCGCCCAGAAGCTGTTCGGGATGTTCGGCGGGGTGGACGGAGCGGGGAATCACCCGCCGATCGCCTCGCTCTTCGGCGTCGCCGGCATCCTCGAGTTCCTTGGCGGGCTGCTCGTCGCGCTCGGACTGTTCACGCGTCCCGTCGCATTCATCCTCGCGGGCGAGATGGCGTACGCCTTCTGGACGGTCCACTTCCCGTCGGGGGGAATCAACCCGGTCATCAACCGCGGCGAGCCGGCGGTGCTCTACTGCTTCATCTTCCTCTTCCTCGCCTTCAACGGCGCGGGCGCGTACAGCATCGACGAGTCGCGCGAGGGACGCCGGACCGTCGCGACCGGCTGACGACCGGGGCCGGCGTCCCACGC
>DATAIN010000085.1:0-4187 GCA_036262635.1 Gemmatimonadaceae bacterium
CTCCGCCGAGCGCTCCGCCGATCAGCTTCGCGACCTGTGCGACCTTCCTGCGCAGCATCTTCCAGTCGACGTCGCGCCACGGGCCCGGGCCGGCGAACTTGCTCTCGCGGAGCTCCGTCCCCGTCGGATACGTCCAGGCGGAGCGGAGCGCACGGTCGGGCTTCGCGCCGCAGAAGACGAAGCGCGCGAACCCCCAGCCGTCGGTCACCCAGCCCTTTTCCGTCTGCCGCGATGTCGGGCGCGGCGACACGTCGGGCCACCACACGGTCACGGGCAGCCCGGTGATCTCCTCGCCCCAGCTCTTCGGCTTCCGCAGCTCACAGGGGTCGCCGAGCAGATTGCCGAGCACTTCGCGCACGTCCCAGTCGGTCGCCAGTTCACGGAACTCACCATCCGTGAGGAGCGCCATCGGGCGGGCGCCCGTGTGCTCGCGCAATGCGCCGAGGAACGCGACGGCGTCATCGAGCAGCGTGTGGAGGAAGACCTCTCGCCACTTTGTCGGCCGCGGCGGGATCTCGCGCAGCGGCGGGAGGGGCTTCGCATTCGGGGCCGACGCGCGCACCCGGCGTGCAGCCCGCGCCGCCTCGAGACGTTTCGCTAGCCCCTCGACCTCGGCGCGCCACTGCCCGCGCGCCTCCTCGCTCTTCCAGCGCGTGCGCTCGCACACCTTCGCGTCGGCGACGGCCTTCACGGCGCGGACCGCCAGCTCCACCGTCTTGGCGTCGAGGGGGTCGGCCTTCGCGACGATCTCGCGGATGTTCCCCGCGATCAACGCCGCCATGTCGTCGCGCGGCGTTTCCGGTCCGCGCCCTTCGGCGATCGCGACTCCCTCCGCCGCGGCGAGCCCGCGGATCGCGTCGCGCGGGATCGTCGGATAGCGCTCAGCGCGCCGGAGGGTGGACAGCAGCAGCTTCTCGAAGCCGCGCGGCCCGGTGCCCTGCGTCCAGAGCGTCGTCGCTTCCATCACGCCGAGGATGGCCGTGTCGAGCCGCGCCATCTGCTCGAGCTCCTCGGCGGAGCGCCGCTCGTGGCGTACGGAGTCCGCCGCCAGCTCGCCGGCGAGCGTTGGCGCGGCGAAGAGGATCATTCCCCACTCATGTCCGTCGGAGCCCGGCGCGGCGACGACCGTGTCCTTCCGAGCGCTCTTCTGCTTCGCCCATGTCACGACGGACGCGGGCATCGTGTACTTCAGCGTCGCGAAGGTCGGCCCGTTCATGACGGAGAACAGCGTCGGCACGTCGAGCTTTGCGCGGTCGAGCACGAGCATCGGCTCGGCGTGCTGGACGATCCACCACCAGGCGTCGAGGTCGTCACGCACCCCCGCGGCCTTGCAGTCCGCGACCGCCTGGCGGCCGTCGCGGCGCACATAGCGCTCCACCCACTCGGCGGGGTACTGGTCGCCGCCCTTGCCGGGCCGCGGCGGCTTGACGAGTCGGCACTCCCGCATCGCCGCGAGGAGGAGCGGGAAGTACGGGTCGAACCCGGCCTTGGCGACCGCCTCGTCACGCCAGCGTCGTGCTCCCCTGCCGCCGGCCGGGCGTCGCTCGTCCAGGGCCTCCCGGTGAACGCTCGTCCAGAATCGTCCCCGGCTGCGCGCCTCGACTGCCGCCCCCGCGAGGTACTCCGGATGAATCGACGGCTGCTGCTCTCGGCGAGTCGCCATGGCGAAGAGGGGGTCGGGGTTCACGCTACCGGTCGTACGAGGACGACGTCTCGCACGAGCGAGCAACCGCCGCGCGTCGGATCCGAACCCCCTCTTGCAACTTCGCCCCGCATCGACCGTACTTAGGGCACGATGCCGCTCCTCGAAGCCGTTCGTCTCGCTCTTCGGCAGATCCGCGTCCAGAAGCTGAAGAGCTTCTTCACGCTCATCGGCGTCACGATCAGCGTGATGTTCCTGATCGCGGTCGTCTCGATCGTGCAGGGGATGAGTCGCTACGTCGAGCAGGACTTCGCCGGGAAGTTCCTCGGCGTGAACACCTTCAACCTCCGCCGCTTCCCGGACATCAATACCGACGAGACGGAGGAGACCTGGCGCGAGTGGCTGCGCCGCCCGAACATCACCGTCGACGACGCACTCGCCGTGCGCGAGGCCCTTCCGAGCGGCACGCGCTGGGCGATGCACGACATCCGCTGGGCCGACGCGAGCTCGCGCTACACTCAGGGCGGACCGCAGGTGCTGGCGCAGGCGGTGACGGCCGACTTCTTCGCGATCAAGGATCTCGTCATCTCCCAGGGTCGGCTGTTCACCGAGCAGGACGACGCCGTCGGTGCGCCGGTCGTCGTCGTCGGCACCGAGATCGCCGAGCGCTACTTCCCGAACCTCGATCCGATCGGGCGCGAGCTGCGCATCAACAAGTTCCCCTTCACGGTGATCGGCGTGCTCGAGAAGCAGGGCACGGTCTTCGGGCTCTCCCTCGACCGGCAGGTGATCGCGCCCTTCCACTCGTACATGGTGCGCATTGCCGGCGGGCGGCACGACCTCTACGGCGTCGTCATCCAGGCGCCGGACCCGTCGAAGTTCAAGCCGCTCCAGGAGATCGTCCGCGAGGTGATGCGCAAGCGCCATCACCTCCGGCCGGCGCAGAAGGACAACTTCTCCTTCGAGAGCTCGGAGTCGGCGCTCGCGGGATGGCTGAAGATCAAGCAGTTCCTCGTGCTCGCCGGCATCGCGCTCCCCGCGATCGGGCTCGTCGTCGGCTCGATCGTCATCATGAACATCATGCTCGTCGCGGTCGCCGAGCGGACGCGCGAGATCGGGATCCGGAAGTCGCTCGGCGCGCGCCGTCGCGACATCCTGTCGCAGTTCCTGGCCGAGTCGGCGACGCTGAGCGTCGTCGGCGCGATCTTCGGGATTGCGCTCGGGATCGGGCTCTCCCAGCTCATCGCGGCGGTCTCCCCGCTCCCCGCGGCGGTCGCGCCCTGGTCGGTCGCGCTCGGCGTCGCGATCGGCGCCGGGGTAGGGATCGTCGCCGGCGCATATCCGGCGAGCCGCGCGTCGCGCCTCGACCCGATCGCCGCGATGCGCGCGGAGTAGCGATCATGTCCATCGGCGTCCGCGTCCATTCGATCCTCGAAGGCGTCCGCATCGCCCTCGACGCGATCCGCTCGAACAAGGTCCGCGCGGGGCTCACCATCCTTGGCATCGCCGTCGGCGTCTTCGTCGTGACGGTGATGTCGGCCGCGGTGCACGGCATCAACTCCGGCGTCGCGAAGAGCATGGCCGCCGCCGGGCCGACGACCTTCTTCCTCACGCGCTGGCCGCCGGAGATCAACAGCTGCAACGGGAGCGCCGACAGCTGCCCCTGGCGGCACAATCCACCGCTCACCCTCGAGCAGGGGAAGGAGCTGGAGCGGCTGCCGATGATCAAGACGGTGGTCGCCCACATCGGCTCGCAGACGCAGGCGAAGTACGGCGACCGCGAGCTCCCCGGGGTGAGCCTCGACGCCTACACGCGCGGCTGGACCGACGTGAGCGGCGCGGACATCATCGACGGGCGCGACTTCACCGAGGACGAGGACCAGAACGCGGCGCGGGTGGTGCTGGTGAACGAGAAGGTGGCCGACCGCCTCTTCGCCGGCGGCACCGCCGTCGGCAAGACGATCCGCCTGCGCGGCGATCCCTTCCTCGTGATCGGCGTCTACAAGCCGCTCGCGAACGCGTTCGACAGCGGTGATCGCGGGAAGATCGTCATGCCGTACGTGACGGCGATGCGTCGCATGAACGTCTGGTACGACTGGATGGATCTCACCGTGAAGCCGCGCGACGGCGTCGCGCGCGACGCGGCGATGGACGAGGTGATCGCGACGCTGCGCACCCTCCGGCACCTGCGCCCCGCGCAGCAGAACGACTTCTTCACGTCGACGCCGGAGAAGCTGATGCAGCTCTACGACAAGATCGTCGGGATGTTCTTCCTCGTGATGATCACCCTCTCGGCGATCGGCCTCTGCGTCGGCGGCGTCGGTGTCATCGCGATCATGATGATCTCGGTGACGGAACGGACGCGCGAGATCGGCGTCCGCAAGGCGTTAGGCGCGACGAAGGGCACGATCCTCTGGCAGTTCCTCGTCGAGGCGGTGACGCTGACGAGCGTCGGGGCGATGACGGGCTTCGTCATCGGTGCCCTCTGCACATGGCTGATCCACTCGGCGACGCCGATTCCGGCCGAAATCCCGCCGAGCGCGAT
>DATAIN010000086.1:0-3552 GCA_036262635.1 Gemmatimonadaceae bacterium
CACCCTCCGTTTCCGCACGCTCGTGCAGAGCCTGACCTCACCGATCAACCCGGTCTAACGCTCACCCATCAACCCGACGGTACCTCTCCGCGCACCAGAGCCGGGACTGATCGGGGGGCACGCCACGGGAGATCATCTCACCCGGCGTGCCCTCACTATACGTCCGGGCCCGTGGCGCGAGGCGCCTTCACCGCTTGCCCCAAAACCACAGCCACCATGCTCGTGGCATGAGGAGGGTACCGTCGGGTTGATGGGTGAGCGTTAGACCGGGTTGATCGGTGAGGTCAGGCTCTGCACGAGCGTGCGGAAACGGAGGGTGGTGAGATCCACGGTGCCGAGGAGATACTCCGCAAAATAGACATCCCAGGTGGTCGTGGAGACCGGGTCGAGGCCGAGCGTGTAGCCGGCAAAGGTCTGCGAGACATAGATATCCTCCTGCTGGATCCACACCAGCCCCGCCGCGGTTACCCGGCGCTCGAGAAAGTGCGTCGGATAGGCGAGCGGGCGCGGGCGATCGGGATAGGGCCGGACCGAGGGGACGAAGTGCTGCGCGGGCGAGGTCTGGCCGAGCGCTTCATGGGGCCGGTGCGTGTTGTACAGGAGCCGGAACGCATCGAAGCGCGCCTGTTGCGCGCGGCGCGAGGCCGCCGGCGGGCGGAGGGTCTCCGCCTTGAGGGTGCGATGCAGGCGCTCATGCCGGCCGTTGTGCTCCGGATGCCCGGGCACGGTAAACCGCGGCGTGATGCCTAACGTGCGCAGCCAGAGCGTCAGGCGGGAGAAGCCGCGGGGCGCCCGGGGGGCCCCGAAGGGGGGCCCGTTGTCGCTGAGGAGCGCCGCGGGCAGCCCATAGACCCGGAAGCACGCCGTCAGCACCGCCTGGGCCGCGTGCGTGTCGGGCGCGCGATGGGCGACGCACGCGAGCAGGAAGCGAGACGCCGCGTCGACGATGGTCAGCGGATAGCACCAGCGGCCGTCGCCGGTGCGGAAGTGCCCCTTGTAGTCCATCGTCCAGAGCGCATTGGGCGCCGCCGCATCGCACGGCCCGCGCGCGCCGGCGAGCGCGCCCCCGCGGCCGGGACGGCGCCGGTGGCGCACCAGCCCCGCCCGATCGAGGAGCGTCGTGATGGTACTCGCCGCTGGCCAGGGGAGCGTCGGGTGTTGCCCGGCGAGCCACGCCCGCAATTTCCGCGCGCCCCACGTCGGGTGCGCACGGCGCGCCGCGCAGAGCAGCGCACGCTGTTCGGGGGGCGTCTGGTGCGGGCAGCTCCGTGGCGCGTGGGGCGCATCGCTGAGCCCCGCCGGCCCCTGCGCGCGAAAGCGGGCCAGCCACTTGTACCCGGTCTTCTCACTGATGCCGTACTGCACGCAGAGCTGGGCGACGGCACGGCGCTGCGCAAAGGCTTCGGCGACAAATTCGAGACGGATCGACATGAGATCGGCAGTTCTCCACGGCACAGTCACCTCCGGCTGTACCGAAAAAGACCCGCCCAACCTCACCCATCAACCCGGTCTATACCTCACCTATCCTCCCGGTCTGTACCGAGGGCTGATACTCACGGCATCCTCCGTGTGCTTCGTGGTCCTCGCCTGCCGTTCTCTGTGATTGCCAGAGCCACCATCGCCACAGCCACCAGCTCCGCGTCCTCCGCAGTCCTCCGCGTTCTCCACGCCCGCTCGCAGTGTCGAACGCCAGGCAAGCCCACTAGACTTCCAGCATGTCTCAACTCCTCACCCGCCTCCAGTCCGATCTCGCCTCCTCGCGCAAGGCGCAGGACAAGCCGCTCACGCTGCTCCTGTCGACCATCATCTCCGATGCGAAGAATCGGAAGATCGAGTTGATGCGCGAGCTCACCGATGACGACGTCGTCGACGTGATCCGGAAGGGGATCAAGCGGCGCAAGGAATCGGTGGAGATGTACGAGAAGGCGGCGCGCGAGGAGCTCGCGGCGAAGGAGCGCGCCGAGGTGGTGATGCTCGAGAAGTATCTCCCCGCGCAGGTGAGCACCGACGAGCTGCGCGCCGCGGTGAAGGCGGCGATCGCCGGTGGAGCGGCGAACATCGGCGCGGTGATGGGGAAGGTGCTGCCCCAGTTCAAGGGTCGCGCGGACGGCAGCGCGATCAACGCCATCGCGCGCGAGGAGCTGGCGGGGAAGTAATCCCCGGGCAGGACGGCCCGCCCACCCCTCGCGGCGAGTATCTTGAATAGCTGACTCCCACCGCCGCGATCCGTCCGATGAACCCCCACGCCCTCTCCCTGCTCGACCTGCCGCGTGCCCTCGCGGTTGTCGCGGAGCGTGCGTCCTCCTCGCTCGGAGCGGCACACGTGCGGGCGCTGGAGCCGATGACGGACCGCGCGTGGCTCGAAGGGGAGCACGCGCGCGTCGCCGGGATGCGCGCGCTCGTCGCGGCGGACGATCCCTGGGCGCCGCACCCCGTGCCCGACGTCGCGGCCGCGCTCCGCCGCCTGCGCGTCGCGGGCGCGGGCCTCAATGGGACGGAGCTGCTCGGCCTGGGCGTCCTCCTGCGCTCGTCGCGGCGCACGCGCGAGAGCCTCACCGACGAGAAGCGCCCCGCCGCGGGACGCGCCGTGCTGGCGGTGCTCCGCGATCGCCTCGCCACCGACCGTTCCGCCGAGGACGCGGTCGAGCGAACGATCGACGACGACGGCCGCGTCCGGGACGACGCGTCGCCCGCGCTGCGCCGCATCCGTCGGGAGCTCGCCGCCGCGCACGGAGAGCTGATCCGCATCCTCGAGCGCGAGATGAGCCGCCTCGAGGAGCATCATCGAGTCGCCGACGCCTCGGTCACGGTGCGCAACGGGCGCTACGTCATGCCGGTGCGGCGCGGGGGTCACGTGGTGGTCGGCGGGATCGTGCACGACACGTCGCAGACGGGCGCCACGCTCTTCGTCGAGCCGCCGGCGGCGATCGAGTTCGGGAACAGGATCCGCGAGCTCGAGGTCGAGGAGCAGCGCGAGGTGGATCGCATCCTCCTCGAGCTCACCGAGCGGGTGCGCCCGCTGCGCGACGAGCTCGTCGCGTCGCTCGCCGCACTCGTCGCCCTCGACTCGCTCTACGCGCGCGCGCGCTACGCGATCGAGTTCCGCTGCGCCAACGCCGAGCTGGGAAGCCCGCGCGACGGCTTCGCGATCGTCGGCGGCCGACATCCGCTGCTCCTCGCGCAGGGCGTCGACGTGGTCCCCTTCGACCTCGCGATGACCGCGGGGGAGCGGACGCTGCTCGTGTCCGGCCCGAACACCGGCGGGAAGACGGTGTTGCTCAAGGCGGTGGGGCTGCTCTCCATGCTCGCGCAGTGCGGGGTGCCCGTGCCGGTGGAAGCGGGGACGCATCTCGCGGTCTTCGACGACGTCTTCGCCGACATCGGCGACGAGCAGTCGATCGAAGCGTCGCTCTCGACCTTCAGCGCGCACCTGCGGAACCTCGGCGAGATCCTCCGCCTCTCGACCGCGAATTCGCTCGCCCTCGTGGACGAGCTGGGATCGGGGACGGATCCGGTGGAAGGCGCCGCGTTAGGCGGGGCGATTCTCGAAGC
>DATAIN010000087.1:0-3430 GCA_036262635.1 Gemmatimonadaceae bacterium
TCGTGCACGAACTCGGCGCAGCCTTTCGGGATGATCGCGACGACCGCCGGTCCGCTGAACTCGCCGATCGTGGCGAGCGCGCGCACGTCGGTGGTCTGGATGACGAACGTGTTTGGCGAGATGAGGCGGACGAGCGGCGCCGGAGACGCCTGTCCGTTCACGACGAACACGATCCGCGCCGCGCGGTCGAGCAGATCGACCACCGTCTCCGCGCGCAGATCGGCGCCCTCCACCTCGACGACGAGCGGTGGCACCAGCTCGCGCTCGGTGCGCGTCCACTCGGCGAATTGAAGGCCGCGTACCAGCGTGCCGTGCTGCTCCGCGCGGTATGAGCCGGTCTTGACGGCGACGAAGACCCGCGCGGCGGCGAAGGCGCGCCCCGCCTTGTCGAGCTCCTCCTCGATGGCGCGGCGCGTATCGCCGCCACGCGGGACCTCGCACACGCTGAGCGCGTCGCCGCGCGCAAGCGTGTCGGTGATGACCGTCAGGCACTCCTCGAGCCGTGCGACGTCCGCCGCGGCGAGGACACGCCGGGCGCTCAGTATCGCGTCGAAGCGGCGTGCGTCGATCCGGCCGCTCGCGAAGGGACCGAGCGTGGTCGGGCTGTCGGGAGCCGTGAACGCATTCGGGCGGTGAGCCGCGAGATATTCCTCGATCTCATCGCGCACCGCGGAGAGCGCCTGGCGGAAAGGAGCGGCGCGGTCGGCCAGCGCCTCGAGCACGCGCTGCGTGCGCTCGTCAGACGGCATACTTGTCGAGCTCCGTGTCGAGGAGGGCGATACGCTCGGCGGCAGTCCGCGGCGCGACGCGCCGGATCAGGTCGTAGCGCGCCTTGTCGGGATCGCGGTAGAAGACGCCGAGTCGCACCCGCTCGCCGGGCATCGCCAGCGCCCGCGCCGCCGCAAGATCGCGCGGGTCGTGAACGAGCCGGTGCTTGTAGGTGCGCTCGAGCTCCGGCACCATCACGCCGTCGTCGTGCACGAGCATCTCGGTGAGGTCGGGCTGCTGCACGGCGCGCTGATAGATTCCCGGCGTGTAGACCGGGCAGCGCTGGAGCACGCGCACGAATGCGAAGCCGTCGTGGTGATACGCGGCCCGCAGTGTCGCGAAGAGGTGCGCCGGCACCCATTCCGCCGTCTGCGCGACGAAGGAAGCGTTCGTAACGCCGAGCGCGAGCTCGATCGGATCGAGCGGCGGGAGGAAGCTCCCCTTCGGCTGCGTGTTGGTCGGGTGCCCCTGCGGCGTGGTGGGCGAGGTCTGGTTCTTCGTGAGCCCGTAGATGGAGTTGTCCAGCACCATCGCGACCATCTTCACGTTGTAGCGCAGGGCGTGCATCCAGTGGCCCGCGCCGATCGACGTGCAGTCGCCGTCGCCCATCACCACGAAGACGTCGAGCTCCGGACGATGCAGCTTGATCCCCGTGGCCACCGGAAGGGCACGCCCGTGGATGCCGTGGAAGCCGTACGTCTTGAGGTAATGCGGGAAGCGGCTCGAGCAGCCGATGCCCGAGACGAACACGGTCTGCTGCGGACGCAGCTGCTCGGCGACGAGCAGACGCTCGACGGCGGTGAGCACCGAGTGGTCGCCACAGCCGGGGCACCAGCGCGCCGCCGCGCCCTCGTAGTCGGACAGCTCGAGCTCGCGGTCATCCGGCGCGCAGAAGAGCGGACAGGCCTGCAGGGCGGTACTCATGCGACACCTCTCGGCAGGGCGGCGAGCTTCGCGCGGATCGCGCCGAGGATCGCCGCGGGGCGGAGCGGCTCACCCGGCACGCGCGTCCAGCAGTCGACGTCGACCAGGGTGTGAGCGCGGAGCAGCCAGGCGAGCTGTCCGAGGCGCCGCGCCTCGTCGGTGATGTAGGGCGCGTCCGGCTCGTCGCTGTAGTTCAGCTCCACGGTGCAGACCCGGCGGAACCGCGCGAAGATCGCGCGCAGCCCGGGCTGCATCGGCGAGAGGAAGGTCAGTTGCAGCGAGGAGACCTTGCCTCCCTCGGCGCGCGCGCGGTCGACGGCTTCCTCGATCGCGCCCTTCGTGCTCCCCCATCCCACGATCAGCAGGTCGCCCTGCGGATCGCCGTGCACCTCGGGAGGGAGGAGCATCGACTGCAGCACGGCGAGCTTCCGGCTGCGCATGGCGGAGCTCTGCTGATGGATTCCGCTGCTGTACGCCACCTTGCTCCGCCCGTCGTGCTCGAGCCCCGTCAGGGTGTGCATGCCGTTAGGCTGGCCGGGTACCAGCCGGCGCGAGAGTCCGGTCTCCGGATCCCACGCGTACGGCAGCGTCCCCACGGGGACCTCGTCGAGCTCGAGCGCCGGGCGCATCCACCGCTCGTCGAGCACCGGGCGCGGGAATGGCTGTACTCCGGTCGCGAGGTTGGCGTCGGAGAGCACGAACACGACGCAGCGAAAGGTCTCCGCGATGCGCCGCGCGGTGATCATCACGTGGAAGCAGTCCTCGATCGTCGCCGGCGCGATGATCACCTTCGGCGCGTCGCCGGGCTGGCCGTAGAGCGCCGCGAGCAGGTCGGACTGCTCCACCTTGGTCGGCAGTCCGGTGCTCGGCCCGCCGCGCTGCACGTCCACGACGACGAGTGGCGTCTCCGTCATCACCGCGAGCCCGAGGAACTCGGTCTTCAGCGCGAGTCCGGGCCCGCTCGTGATCGTGAGTGCGACCTTGCCCGCGTACGACGCGCCGATCGCCACCCCGGCCGCGGCGATCTCGTCCTCAGCCTGGTGGAGGATCCCGCCGAAGCGATCGAAGGTCTCGCCAAGGTAATGCGAGGCCGACGTCGCCGGCGTGATCGGATACATCGCGCACAGCTCGAAGCCGGCGGCGAGGGCGCCCATGCCTAACGCCTCGTTGCCGTTCATCACGACCATCGGCTTCTCGGGGGGCGTCGCCGGAACGTCGATCCGGAAGTCGAGATGCTCCTCCGCCCAGCGGTACCCCAGCTCGAGCAGCGCGACGTTCGTCTCGTACACCTTCTCCGACTTCTTGCGGAACGCGTGGGCGATCTGGTCGCGAATGCGCTCGAGGTCGCGCGAGTACAGGCAGGCGAGCAGGCCGAGCGCGAACATGTTCTTCCCCTTGCGGGGATTGTCGACGAGCGTGCGGCACTGCTCTTCCATCGGGACCAGGATCATGCGGTAGTTCCGCGACGCGAGCTCGGTGAGCGCGGCGCGCCACGCGCTGTGGACGTCCTCGTCGGGATGCGATGCCCAGAGATCCTCGAGGAGGATGATCGCGTCGTCGGCCAGCGCGCCGAGCCGATGCCGCGCCAGCAGCACCTGCTCGTTGAACGCGACGACGAGATGCGTCTCGTCGCCCCAGTTCGTCACCGGCCCGCTGCCGATCCGGATGCGGTTGCCGCTCGCGCCTTCGGGAATGCGCGGCGGGGGCTGAATCTCGGCGGGGATGATCTCCACGGTCC
>DATAIN010000088.1:0-3771 GCA_036262635.1 Gemmatimonadaceae bacterium
CGGGGTCCTGGACGCCGGGGAGCTCGACGACGATTCGATCGGAGCCCGCCTTCTGCACCACCGGCTCGGCGACGCCGAACTGGTCCACGCGGTTGCGGACGACCTTGAGCGCGCGGTCGATGGCGTCGGACTTGTTCGCGACGGCGCCCTTGGACTCATCGATCTCGAGGGCGACGTGCATTCCGCCCTGGAGGTCAAGGCCGAGCTTGATGGGCTTGCGCGGGGCGTCCACGACCTGCGAGACGCCGTTGACGAGCTTCCGCTCCTTCACGGTGCGCGGCACGAGCATCCATGCCGACAGCGCGATGAGCGCCGCGATGAGGCCGAGGCGGTACGAGAGCTTCATGCGACTACTGATGGGGGGTAAACGATCCAGCGGAGCTAGGAAAGGTACGGCCGGGCGAGAGGTCAGTCAACGCGCGACGGGCGTCGGTCTCGTCGCGCCGCAGCTGTTCGGCGAGCGCCGCCGCGCTCTGAAAGCGCTGCGTGTCGCGCAGCCTGGCGACGAAATCGATGCGAACCGTCCGCCCATACCAGTCGCCATCGGCGTCGAAGAGATGGACCTCGAGCGCCCGCTCCCGCTCGCCGAAGGTGGGACGGCCACCGAGGTTCATCATCCCACCGAAGGTGCCGAGATGGGTCTGTCCCTTCACCGCGTATACACCCTCTGGGGGAAGAAGCTTCCGCGCCGACGGCAGGTCGATGTTGATGGTGCGATAGCCGAGCCCGCGGCCGCGTCCCGCGCCCTCGACGACGCGTCCGCTCACCGAGTAGAGTCTGCCGAGTCCGTACGCGGCACGCTCGAGATCGCCGCCCGCGACGGCGCGGCGAATAGCGGTCGAGGAGATCGCGCGGCCATCGGGATCACCGACGGGAGGGACCACGTCCACCCGGAACCCGCGCCGCGCGCCGAGCGCCCGGAGCACCTCGGTGTCGCCGGTACGGCCGCGGCCGAAGCCGTGGTCGTGGCCGATGAGCAGCTCGCGCATCCCGTAACGCGACTGGAGCACGTCCGTGACGAACGCTTCGGCGCTGAGATGGCTGAACTCGACCGTGAAGGGGACGACGATCGCGTAGTCGATGCCGCTCTCGGCGATGACCTCGAGCTTCTCGTCGGCCGCGGTGAGGAGCGCCGGCGCGGCCTGCGGGTTCACGACCTCGAGCGGATGCGGATCGAAGGTCACCAGCGCGCTCGGAAGCCCGCGCTCGCGTGCGCGGGCGACGAGGCGTGCGAGGACGTCCTGATGGCCGCGATGCACGCCGTCGAAGGTGCCGACGGTGACGATGGACCCCTGGGCGAGCGCGGGAAGCCCGGGCGCGAGCTCAGCCATCGACGAGCACCACCCGCGGCTGCCAGCTCTCGCCATCCGCTTCCGCCACGGCGACGAGCTCGGAGGTGTCGTCGACGATGGCCGCGATATCGGCGGTGTCGTCCGCGGCGCGTGCTACCGGCATGCCACGGGCGACGCGCGCGCGAGTCGCGGCGTCGACGGCGACACGGCGCGCGTTAGGCAGCGCGTCGAGGGGAGAGCGCACCGCCGCGGGGGCGATGCCGTCCACGGTCACCGCGTCGGCGACCTTGAAGCCGCCGCTCGCCGTGCGTCGCAATGCGGACAGGTGCGCCGCGCTGCCGGCCGCGCGTCCGAGGTCGCGCGCGAGCGCGCGGATGTACGTCCCGCCACCGCAGACGACCGTCACGTCGCACTCCCCTCCCCGCCACGCGCGCAGCTCCCAGCGAGCGACGCGCACGGGAACAGCGGCGAGGGCGAGCGTCTCGCCGCGACGCGCGGCGGCGTACGAGCGCCTGCCCCCGACCTGCTTCGCCGAATAGGCCGGCGGCACCTGCTCGATCGCGCCGGTGAGCCCTTCGATCGCGCGCTCGACCGCATCGCGCGCCGGGAGCGCGGCCGTCACCGTCGTCGCGCCGGTGACGTCGTCGGTGTCGGTCTCGGCGCCGAAGCGCACGGTGGCGTCGTAGATCTTCGGCTCGCCGTCGAGATAGGGGAGCAGCCGCGTCGCGCGGCCGACGAGCAGCACGAGCAGTCCGGTGGCGAAAGGATCGAGGGTCCCGCCATGACCGATGCGGCGCGTCCGGAGCGCACGACGCGCCCGGTCCACGGCATCGTGCGACGTCATCCCCGCCGGCTTGTCGACGAGGAGCAGCCCGTCATCGGGGGCTTTCGCCATCCGTGTCGGCGGGATCGGCGGGGGGCGTGTGAATCTGCGAGAGCAGAGTCTCGATGCGCGCCGCCCGGGCCACGCTCTCGTCCTGGACGAAATGCACCTCCGGCGCGACGCGAAGCCGCAGCGCGCGGGCGAGCCGCGAGCGGAGGTGCCCCTCGACGCTGGCGAGTCCCTCGAGGGTGGAGCTCCGCTGCGAATCCTCGCCGAGGATGCTGACGAAGACCTTCGCATGGCGCAGGTCGCGCGTGAGGTCCACTCCCGTCACCGTGACGAGCGCGGTAACGCGCGGATCCTTCACGCCTTCGGCGAGAAAGCCGGCGACCTCCTCGCGGATCGCCTCGGCGACCCGGTCGGACCGTTGGTGCTTGGCCATGGCGCCTCCGCCGTCAGGCGGAGGGCGCCGCGGCCAGCGTCCGGGCGACCTCCTCCGTGCGATAACACTCGATCACGTCGCCGATCTTGATGTCGTTGAAGTTCTCGACACCGATACCGCACTCGAAGCCTTCGCGGACTTCCTTCACGTCGTCCTTGAAGCGGCGGAGCGATCCGATCGTGCCATCGTACACCTCGACACCGTCGCGAATGACGCGCACGCGCGCCTGACGGTTGATCACGCCGCTGCGCACTGAGCAACCGGCGACGACGCCGATCTTCGGCACCTTGAAGGTCTCGCGGACCTCCGCCTCGCCGAGGATGACCTCCTTCTCTTCGGGACGGAGCAGCCCCTCGAGCGCGGCACGCACGTCGGCCACGGCCTCGTAGATGATGCGATAGAGCTTGATGTCGACGCCTTCCCGCTCCGCCGCATTGCGCGCGTTGTTGTCCGGGCGCACGTGGAAGCCGACGATGATCGCGCCCGATGCGCGCGCGAGGAGGATGTCGCTCTCGGTGATCGCACCGACGCCGCGGTGCACGATCTCGACCTGCACTTCGTTGTTCGACAGCTGCTGCAGGGCGTCGGCAAGCGCTTCCGCCGGACCGCCTTGGTCGGCCTTGATGAGGATTCGGAGGTTCCGCTTCTCGCCGGTGCCGGCCTGCGCCATGAAGTCCTCGAGCGTGACCACCTGACCGCGGGTCATGCGGCGGCTCTTCGCCTCGCGATCGAGACGCTGGCGACGCTGCGCGGTCTCGCGCGCGTCGGTCGCATCTTCCACGACGAGGAGCTGATCGCCGGCCATCGGCACGCCCTCGAAGCCGAGGACCTGCACCGGGATCGCCGGCCCCGCCTTCTTCACCGTGCGTCCGCGCTCGTCGAGCAGGGCGCGCACGCGGCCCGAATACATGCCGCAGATGAAGTCGTCGCCGACGTTGAGCGTCCCGTTCTGGACGAGGATCGTCGCGACCGGGCCCTTCCCCGGATCGAGCTGCGCCTCGACGACGGTGCCCGTCGCGCGGCGGTCGGGGTTTGCCTTGAGGTCGAGGATCTCGGCCTGGAGGAGAATCTGGTCGAGCAGGACGCCGACATTGGTGCCCTTCTTCGCCGAGATCTCGGTGGATAGCGTCGTGCCGCCGAACTGCTCGAGGACGACACCGTGCTGGAGGAGCTCCTGCGCCACCTTCATCGCGTTCGCCTGCGGAAGGTCGATC
>DATAIN010000089.1:0-2861 GCA_036262635.1 Gemmatimonadaceae bacterium
CACGAGCGTCCGCCGTGCGCGACTTCCGGAGGTCATCCGGGTGGCCAGGCGAGGTGGCGGCCGCCGAGCAGGTGCAGGTGCAGGTGGAAGACGGTCTGTCCCGCGTCCGCGTTCGTGTTGAACACCGCGCGGTAGCCGCGCTCGGCGATCCCCTCGCTGCGCGCGACCTTCGCCGCGAACAGCGCGACGCGGCCGACGAGCGCCGGATCCTTCGCCTCGTCGAGCGAGGCGACATGCTCGCGCGGCACGACCAGCACGTGCGTCGGCGCCTGCGGATTGATGTCGCGGAAGGCGACGCAGTGATCGTCCTCGGCGACGAGCTTCGCCGGGATCTCGCCGCGGATGATGCGGCAGAAGAGACAGCCGTCAGCCAATCGTCGGCTCCGATGAGCGGTCGAGCGACGCGCGGGCGATCGCCAGAGCGGCGATCCCCGCGGTCTCGAAGCGTAAGGTGCTGCGCCCCACGGCAACCGGCAACCACCCGGCGGTCAGAAGGAGGTCACGCTCGTCCGCCTCGATCCCGCCCTCCGGCCCGACCGCGATGCAGAGCGGCGCGATCATCTCCGTCGCCGCCATCGAGTCGCCGGCGGCGTCGAGCACGACGCGCGCGCCGCGCGGCGCGGCGGCGATCGCGCGCTCGACCGTCGCCTCCGGATGCATCGTCGGCAGCCACGGACTCCCGCTCTGCTCGAGGGCGCCGATCATGCGCGCGCGTACCTTCGCATGGAAGGTCATCCCTTCGCCACGCGGCGAGACGCTGCGCGAGCGCCGCCAGAGCACCGGCCGCCAGCTCGCCGCGCCGAGCTCCGCGCACTTCTCGGCGAGGAGGAGCATCCGCTCGCGGTCGGCCACGGGAACGAGCATGTGGACCTCGGCGGGCGGCTCGGCGAGCTCCGTCGTCGCGACCTCCACCTGCATGTGCGCCTTCGCCAGCCGCACCAGCGTTCCCTGCGCGACCGTCCCCTCCCCGTCGAGCAGTCGGATCCGGTGCCCGACGTCGAGCCGCCGCACGCGCGCGTGATGCGCCGCGTCCTCGTCGAGCGAGACGGTGGCGCCCGGCCCGATCGGACCGGGAGCGAAGAAGGTGGCGAGGGGAAGCCGTGGATCGGTGCTCATCGGTGCCTAACGGCGCGCGATCGCCACGCTCCACCACTGCCCTTCCCGCGCCTCGTCCTCCACCCGCCACTCGTCGGCCAGCACGGCGAGCATGTGCGCCCGCTCCTCGAAGAGGATCCCGCTGAGGATCGCCCGCCCGTCGTCGGCCAGGGCGTCGCGGATCGCCGGCAGGAGCTGCACCAGCACCGACGAGATGATGTTCGCGAGCACCACGCGCACCGGAGCGACCAGCGGCAGAAGCACTCCCGCGTCGCCCTCGATCACCGTCACGCGGTCGGCGACGCCGTTGCGCTCGACGTTCTGCTCGGCGTTCTCGATCGCCTCCGGATCGATGTCGATCGCGACGACGCGCGCCGCGCCGAGCTTCGCCGCACCGATCGCCAGCACCGCGCTCCCCGCGCCGAGGTCCGCCACGCTGTCTCCCGCTCGCACGATCGCCTGCATCAGACGCACGACGCAGCGGGTGGTCTGGTGCTCCCCCGTGCCGAACGCCATCGCGGGATCGATGACGATCGTCGTCGCCGGATCTCGCCCCTCGGCGAGCCAGGGCGGCACGACGGCGAGCCCGCCCAACTCGTGCGCGCCGATCCCGTGCTTCCACGCCTCGCTCCAATCGACGTCGGGCGTCTCCGTCACCTCGATCGTCGCCGCCGCGTCCGCGCCGCGCACCGCCGTCCGCACGGCCTCGAGATCCGTCTCGGGCGGAAAGTGCGTGACGAGCGAATCGCCGTCCTCGTGCAGCCCCTGCGAGCCGGCGGCGAAGAGGGCGGCCGCGACGAGATCTCTGTCGCCCGCCGGGCGAACGCGGAGGGAATGCCAGCCTTGGGTCATCTGTACAAGAGAGGAGAGATCATGCGAAACCGCGATGGTCGCTCAGAGACGAGAGAACCTGAGAAACCGCGATGGGAGACCGGAGAGACCGCGAGCGGACGGCGAGGGGAGACGAGAGGCGGACTCGTAAGAGATGAGAGTTGGTCGGATGGGCGTCTCTCGTCCTCTCTGCTCTCCATTCTCCCATCCTCCTCTCGTCTCTCCTCTCTCGTCCTCCTCTCGTCTCCCGACGAGAGATCGGAGTCACTCTCGTCTCCCATCGCGGTTTCTCAGGTTCTCTCGTCTCTCGACGAGAGATCGGAGTCACTCTCGTCTCCCCTCGCGGTTTCTCATGTTCTCTCATCTCATTCCGTAATCACCTGCCCAGCTTCGTCCCACTTCACCACGGCGCGCCGGAAGTACGACTCGTTTGCCATGTGACACGCCAGCGCCGCGTGGTGACCGAACACCGCGTCCTCGACGACCGGTTTCCGTGAGCGCACCGCGTTGAAGAAGTTCGCGAGGTGCGGGACGATGTCGTCGTAGTCGTTGGCGGCGCGGTAGTTGATCGTCTCGCTCGTCGCCTCTTTCGAGACGCGCGCGTCGTTCTCGGCGTGCCACTGCGCGAAATAGGCGTCGCGCAGCGCCTTCGGGAAGCTGTAGGCGTAGTAGCTCGGGTACGAGTCCTGGCTCGTCTGCGGGGTGAAGGTCAGGCTGGAGCCCGTGACCTCGAGGATCCCCTTCGAGCCCTGGAAGCGATACGTCTCCGGCATCTCCGTGGCGAGATTGAGCCGCATGTAGACGGGCAGATCGCCGTAGTAGTAGTTCGTCGCATGGACGTCGGGCATGTTGCGCCCGTCCTTCCAGTGCCGGATCCCGCCCACCGCGAACGCCTGCCGCGGCGCTTCGTTGACGCCGAGCATCACCATCATCCC
>DATAIN010000090.1:0-1965 GCA_036262635.1 Gemmatimonadaceae bacterium
TCGCCTACCTGGCGCTCGTCGCGATCGAGCGCTGGCTCTCGGCTCGCCAGGAGCGCGCGCGGTCGGGCGGCGCGAGCGGCTACCGCCTCTCGCTGATGATCGCGATCGGGATCGGCCTCCACAGATCTCGAAGAGGTGCCGCCCCGGGCCGAAGATGGTGGTGTGCAGCGACTGGTACCCGTTCGACTTCGGCTGCGCGATGTAGTCCTTGATCCGCTCCTGCACCGCGGTCCAGCCGTCGTGGATGACGCCTAACGCGTGGTAGCAGTCGGGAACGCTGTCGACGAGCACGCGGATGGCGAGAAGGTCGAAGATCTCCTCGTACGGCTTGTCGCGCTGCTTCATCTTCTTGTAGATCGACCAGAGGTGCTTCGGGCGGCCGGTGACCTCGACGTTCCTGATCCCGGCCCGGCGGAGCACCGCGTCGAGCGGCTCGCGCAGCATGGCGATGAGCTTCTCGCGTTCCCCGCGCTTCTGGGCGACGAGCTTCGCGAGCTTCTTGTACTCGTCGGTCTCGATGTGCTTGAAGGCGAGATCCTCGAGCTCCCACCGCACCCGCGCCATACCGAAGCGGTGCGCGAGCGGCGCGTAGAGGTCGCGCGTCTCCTGCGCGATGCGCTGGCGCTTCTCGGGCGCGAGATGCTCGAGCGTCCGCATGTTGTGCAGGCGGTCGGCGAGCTTGATGAGGATGACGCGCGCGTCCTTGGCGATCGAGAGGAGCAGCTTGCGGTAGTTCTCGACCTGCCGCTCCTGCGAGGAGCCGAAGGGGAGGCTCGCGATCTTCGTCAGCCCGTCGACGATGCTCGCGATCTCCCTGCCGAACTCGCGCTCGACGTCCTCGACGGTGACGCTGGTGTCCTCGACGACATCGTGAATCAGCCCGCTCGCGACGGTGACCGTGTCGAGCTGCAGCTCGGCGAGTATCTTCGCGACCTCGACGCAGTGCGAGACGAAGGGCTCACCCGACTTGCGCGTCTGTCCGGCGTGCGCGCGCTCGCTGAAGCGGTAGGCGCGCGCGAGGAGGTCGCGATCGAGACGCTCGGGGATCGCGCTCGCGCCCCCCCACCCGGGGATGACCAGCTCCTTCGCCGGCGCCGTCACAGCAGTCCCGCCTGCGCGAAGCTCGTGTACCGCCCGCGCCCGATGATCACGTGATCGTGCACCGGGATGTCGAGCAGCCGCCCCGCGGCGACGAGTTGCTCGGTGACGAGCCGGTCATCGCTCGACGGCGTGGGGTCGCCGCTCGGGTGGTTGTGCACGAGGATGATGGCCGCGGCGCGCTCGGCGATGGCCTCACGGAACACCTCTCGCGGATGGACGAGAGAGGAGTTGAGGATTCCGCGGGTCACCGTGACGTCCCGTTCCAGACGGTGTTGCGCGTCGAGCACGGCCACATGAAACTCCTCCACCGGTAAGTCCTCGAGACGCGGCGCGAACACCGCGTGCACGTCCGCCGGCGAGCGCACCGGCGCACCTTCGTCGCGGAGCTCGAGCGCCATGCGACGCCCCAGCTCCAGCGCGGCATGAAGCGCGACCGCCCGTGCTCCGCCGATCCCCGCGTGCGTCGTCAGCGTCGCCACCGGCTGCGCCATGATGCGACGCAGCGATCCCCCCGCCGTGGCGAGCACGTCCTGCGCCATGCCGAGGGCCGACCGTCCACGACCCCCGCTGCCGAAGACGATCGCCAGCAGCTCGGCGGAGCTCAACGCCTGCGCGCCGAGGTGCTTCAGCCGCTCGCGCGGCCGCTCGGAGCTCGGCAGCTCTCGTAGTGATAACGATCCGGGCACGGAGTCTCAAGGCGAAGGAAGGATCCCCCGGTCACAAATCTGCTACCCTTGCGCCGGCCGATCGTGGCCAACATCGCGCGAGGCGGCGGGCGCCGCATCATCCGCGGCGCGCCGCCGGGCGCGAACGACGGTGCTCCGGGCGTGACACCGGACCGTCGCCGGCCGTCGTATCCCTGCC
>DATAIN010000091.1:0-1709 GCA_036262635.1 Gemmatimonadaceae bacterium
GCAGGTTGGGCGCGAGCACCGCCCAGCGGTGCGTGTCGACGGCCTCCCCCGGGCCGATGACGTCGCGCCACCAGCCGTCCGGCCCCGCGGCGTCGGCCGAGCCGGTGAGCGCGTGCAGCACGAGCACGACGTTGTCGCGCGCCGCGTTGACGGTGCCGTCGAGGTGCCAGGCCTGTCGCACGTCGCGCAGCGCGATGCCCGACTCGAGGTCGAAGCGCTCGATCCGCTGCACGTGCAGCGTGCGCGAGCCGGCGATGCGCGGCGCGGGGGTGGGCGAGAGCGTGGTGGCCATGTCGTGTTCCTCGACGAGGTGCTGGGAGAGATGGGTGGTACGCGCAAGGGCCCGTGGGCTTCCCCCAGTTTCGTGGACACCGGGTTTATGCTGCGTCGCGCAGGTGCCGCTCGTACTCCTCGGGGCTGACGTAGCCGAGGGCGGAATGGCGGCGACGCCGATTGTACCACGTCTCGAGGTAGCGGAAGATCGCCGTACGCGCGTCGTCGCGCGTGGGCCAGTCCGCGTCGTCGACGAGTTCCCGCTTGAGCGTGGCGAAGAAGCTCTCCGCCACCGCGTTGTCCCAGCAGTCGCCCGGCCGGCTCATGCTGCACGTCATCCCCGCGGCCGTGAGCGCGGCACGGTACGCGTGGCACGCATACTGGCTCCCGCGATCGGTGTGGTGCAGCACGCCCGGACCGGGCTGGCGTCGCGTGAGGGCCATCGTGAGCGCGTCGAGGGTGAGGCCCTGCTCGAGCGTGTGGCGCATCGCCCAGCCGATCACCTGGCGCGTCGCCACGTCGAGCACCACGGCCAGATAGAGCCAGCCGGCGCGCGTGGCGATGTAGGTGATGTCGCCGACCCACACCTGATCCGGGGCGGACGCCGTGAATTGCCGCGCGAGCACGTTGGGCGCAACGGGGTACGTGTGGTCGGACTGGGTCGTGCGTCGGAAGCGCCGCACCGCCTTCGCCCGCAGCCCACCCTCGCGCATCACGCGGGCGACGCGCTTCACGCTGTGCCGCTGCCCGTCGGCCTGGAGCTCCGCATGCACGCGCGGGCTCCCGTAGGTGCGCCCACTCGCCTCGTGGATCGTCCGGATCCGCGCGCTGAGCGCCACGTCCTCGGTCGCCCGCGTGCTCGGCGCGCGCTTCACCCACGCATAGTACCCCGCCTTCGACACCCGGAGCACGCGGCACAGCATCGTCACCGCGTGCTCCGTTGCGTGGGCCTGGATGAACGCGAATCTCATCGCGCACCCTTGGCGAAGAAGGCCATCGCTTTTCCCAGGATGTCGCGCTCCTCCCGGAGCTGCGCGTTCTCGCGCCGCAGCCGGCGGAGCTCCTCATCCTGGCTCGAGAGCTTCCCATGCCCTGGGAAGACGTCGGTCGGCGCCTGGCCCGGCTGCGCCTCGAGGCGGCGTTTCCACTGGCGCAACATCTCGGGGCGAATGCCGAGCTCGCGCGCCACCGCGTTCACCGACGTGTCCCCAGCCGCCGCCAACCGCACCGCCTCGAGCTTGAACTCGAGCGTGTACTGCCGGCGCGTTTCCCCCGTCTTCGTCTTCCGTCGCGTCATCCCACACCTCCGCCCTGAACATAGCAGGGCTATTGAGGTGTCCACGAAACCGGGGGAAGTTCAGGGAGCAGGTTCTGCCAAGCCGAAGCCGCTAATCGATCGTGTGCCCAGCTTTCTCGAGCACTGCCCGCGCCCGCTC
>DATAIN010000092.1:0-3157 GCA_036262635.1 Gemmatimonadaceae bacterium
GCGGGGCCGATGCCTGCCGCGATGGGCAGCTTTGCCGCGCCCCCGCACGCGGCGAGCAGTGCACCGGCGGCGAACGACAGCCAGCGCGGGGCGAACGCGCGAGAAGAGGGTCTCATGCCGACGATGACGCAAGAATCATTCATCGAAGGCCTGTGTCTGGCCGTTGCGTGAGCCACGAAGGCACGAAGGGGCACGAAGAAACCCGTGAAAGGCTCTTCGTGCCCCTGCGTATCTTGTGGCTCAAGTCCGAGCTCCGCGCCCTCCCGAACCGTTAGGCGCGAACGGTGCGCGGTTACTTGCCGCAGGTCGCGCGAACGCGATCCGCCTCGCGCGGCTCGTAGATCGCGAGCGCCGACGCCTTCTGCGTCGCCGACTTCGCGCCGAGCGCTTCGCCGAGCACCTTCACGCCTTCCTTCGACTGGTCGACCGGGTTGACGATCACCGCGGTCGCGCCCGCCTTCGCGGCGGCGGTGCGGACTTCTTCCTGGAGCTTGTTGTCGGTGGTGTACACCGAGTTCCCCGAGGCCTCGACCCAGGCGACCTCGTAGTAGTCCGACTGCACATCGGCGCGGCCGCTGTAGGTGACGATCGCGTTCTCGCAGGTCGGGGCGAAGTTGAGCACCGGGCTGACGTCGGTCGTCTTCTTCTTCACGCCGCAGGCGGCGGTGGCCGCGAGGGCGACGACGAGCGTCAGGTTGGTGAGCGTCCTGGTGTGCATGATATGGCTCCGTTCGTTTGATGTGTGGCTCTGCAGGGGAGAGCGAACGGAGGCATTTGCAAGTGCGGGGCCCCAGAAGCGAGTTCGGCCGCGCGAACCGCGAGCCCAACGGCCGTGATTAAAGCTACAGAGGCGCCCGGCGACGATGCCGGGCGCCCTCTGCGTGTTGGTCAGACGCTCGCGGCAGCGGGTGCGGCCGGTCCGGTCGCGTGTGCGCCGCAGCTCGGGCAGAAATGATAGAAGGCATTCTTCCGCGACTCGCAGGCGGGGCACGTATCGAAGAGGCTCATCCCGCAGTGCACGCAGAAGTTCACGGGCTTGCCTCCCTCGCCGGTCGCGATCGCGCGCTCACAGCCCGGACAGACGCCGTTCGCGACGCGTTGCAGCGCGGTCTCGTAGCCGATCGCGCGACGACGCTCCTCTTCCGTCTGCTCGGCGACCTGCGCACGCTGCGCGAGATAGCGGCGCATCGCGCGGATCGCGTACACGCCGGCGATCGCGCTCGCGATGACCCCCACGCCGTATCGCACGTAGCCGCCGTAGCTCGGCAGATACGGCACGAGCTCGACGAAGAACGTGAAGAGCGCGAAGAGCACGAAGCCGCGCGCGAGCGGCCAGTAGTCGCTCCGCCGCTTCCGCGCGACGAGCCACCCCGCGACGATGAGCAGTGGGAGCGTGAGTGCGAGTCGGATGCCGAAGACGCGCAGCTCCTGGCGGAAGCGCGCGCGCTCGTAGCGTCCCTCGGCGGCGCGCTGGAGGTCGTAGTCGATCCGTTCACGCGCCGTCACCGCCTGCGAGATCCGGAGCAGCTCCGCGTCGAGGCTGTCGACCGATGCCTGCGCCGCGCGCTGCCCCGCCTGCAGCCCGTCGAGCTCGCGCGTCCTGCTGATCACCTCCGGATCCTGCCGCGGATCGGTGGTCGCGCGGCGCGTGGCGATCCAGTTCTGGAAGCTCTGGCGTGCGGAGTTGTAGGCGTTCGACGCCGCCGTCAGGCGGAGCTGCGCCCGCTCGCGCGCCGCATCGTGCGCCTCACGCGCGTCGTGGAGCGAGTCGCGGAGGACGCGCGAGCGCTCGAGCTGCGCGGGATCGATGAAGTCGTCGCGCGACAGTCGCTGATCGACGCCGGGCAGGTCGCCGACGATCTTGCCGCCGAGACCGATGAGGAAGCTCGCGAAGACGATGGACACGACCCAGAGGGCGAGCTGGAAGAGGCGCTCGGGGACGCGAAGGCTCTTGAACATGGTCGGCTCGGTCGTTGGTAGGCGGGATTCTCCCTGCGTACGACTGGCGAGCCGGCGGCGGCGTTACGAGGGCTGGCGTTCCGCGGCTCGGGAGGCGAACACCACGCGCTCGATCCTCCGGTCGGGGATGAGCCAGATGAGGGTGACCGCGATGTAGAGCGCGCCCGAGATTCCGGGATGCACGAAGGCGAGCGGGATCGCGAGCGCGTACAGCGCGAGGGAGACCTTGCCCTTGTAGTCGGAGCCCAACGCGCGCGCCACCACCGAGTCGCGTCCCTCGACGCGCAGGATGACGACGACGAGGACGGTGTACGCGACGGCGGCCATCAGCAGGACGACGCCGTAGAGCGCCATCGCCGGCGCCGAGAAGTGCGTCTCGCCCATCCACGCCGTCGCCGCGGGAAAGAGCGAGAGCCAGAAGAGCAGGTGCAGGTTCGCCCAGAGCATGCCGCCGCGCACGTGCTCCGTCACGTGGAGCAGGTGGTGATGGTTGTTCCAGTAGATGCCGACGTTGACGAAGCTGAGGACGTAGCTGAGGAGGACGGGCAGCAGCGGGCGCAGCGCCGCGAAGCCGCTCTCGTGCGGCACGCGCAGCTCGAGCACCATGATCGTGATGATGATCGCGATGACGCCGTCGCTGAACGCCTCGAGCCGCGTCGTCTTCATCGCGGTCGGGTCACTGCACCAGTGCTACCGGCGGCACGGTGACGCGGCCGATCGAGCCCTGGTCGGTGCCGAACCAGATCTGCCGCGAGGCGCGATCGAAGGTCATGTGGCGGATCGTGTTCGGCCCCGGGCGGCCGACGGGAACCTGCGCGACGAACTTCTTCGCGCGCGTGTCGAACGCGACGAGCGTCGCCGGCACCTTCTCGTAGCCGCCCTGCGCGACCCAGACGACGTCGCGATCGTCGGTGGTCATCCCGTACGGCATCGACGCCGCGGCTGCGGGGAGCGCCCACTCCTCCATCTTTCCCGTCTTCGGATCGAGGTGGCCGAGGAAGCCGCGGGTGTAGTCGCCCCAGTAGATCTGGTCGTCGGAGGTGATCGCGATGCGCCGCGGATGCGCCTTCTCGTCGGGGAGGGTGTACTCGCGCAGCTCGAAGGACTTCGGGTCGATGGTGGCGAGCTTGTTGGTGCCGAAGAGATCGAACCAGGGCTGTCCCTTCGAGTCGAGCACGATGCCGTACGGCCGCGTGTT
>DATAIN010000093.1:0-5081 GCA_036262635.1 Gemmatimonadaceae bacterium
ATAGAAGACCTGCGAGATCGTCGCCGCGAGGCTGCCGAAGATGTAGAAGTCGTACCACTCGATGATCGTCCCCGTCGACGAGGCGGCGATCACTCCCCAGATCCTGCTGTGCGCGTCCGCCTCCGCGGCGGCATGTCCCGGCTGCTGCTCGGCTGCTGTCGTCATGGCGGCCGAAGATGAATGCGATCTGCGACGTGTCAAGGCGGATTCGTATGCGAACGGCGATGCGGGGTCACGGGAACCAGCGATGCGGGGGGGCGGCTGCGCCGCGATACCGCGATACGGGATGCGAGATGCGGGAAACGACCCTACGGGATGCGAGAGGCGGGAAACGACCCTATTCGGAAAGGGCCGACTGCGGCGCTGAAAGCGCCGCGCGTCGGCCCAGTCCGATCAGGTAGTGTCTCGCATCCCGTATCCCGCATCGCGGTATCCCGCCGCAGGCGGACACCTCGCATCGCTTGTTCGACTGCACCCGCATCGCCCATCCGCCTTGCCTGGGCGCTTCCTCGGTTACACCTTCGACCCCATGGCCGACATCGACGTCCTCCTCCAGGAAAACCGGCAATTTCCCCCCGACGCCGCCTTCCGGCGCGCGGCGCAGATCTCCAGTCGCGAGCTCTACGACTACGCCGCCGCCGACCCGGAGGGATTCTGGGACGGGATGGCGCGCGATCTCGACTGGTCGAAGCCCTGGGATCGCGTCCTCGAGTGGACGCCCCCGCACGCGAAGTGGTTCGTCGGTGGACAGCTCAACGCCGCGGTGAACTGCGTCGATCGCCACGTCGCGAACGGACGTCGCAACAAGGCGGCGATCGTCTGGGAGGGAGAGCCCGGCGACCGGCGGACGCTCACCTACTGGGACCTCAAGGTCGAGGTCTCGAAGTGCGCCAACGTCCTCGAGTCGTTAGGCATCCGCAAGGGCGACCGCGTCGCGATCTACCTGCCGCTCGTTCCCGAGGCCGCGATCGCGATGCTCGCCTGCGCGCGCATCGGCGCGATCCACTCGGTGATCTTCGGCGGATTCTCCCCCGAATCCGTGCGCGACCGCATCAACGACGCGAAGGCGAAGCTGCTCATCACCGCGGACGGCGGCTACCGTCGCGGCCAGGTCGTGCCGCTCAAGCGCAACTCCGACAAGGCGCTCGAGGCCTGCCCGACGATCGAGAACGTCATCATCGTCCAGCGCCGCCCGGGCGCGGTGGGCGACGAGGCGTTCGCGCAGTTCGTCGAGGGACGCGACCACTGGTGGCACCGCCTCATGGCGCGCGCGTCGCAGCACCACACCGCGCAGCCGATGGACAGCGAGGACGTCCTCTACATCCTCTACACGTCGGGCACCACGGGAAAGCCGAAGGGAATCGTCCACACCACCGGCGGCTATCTCACCGGCTGCGCGACGACGACGAAGTTCGTCTTCGACCTCAAGGAGGACGACGTCTTCTGGTGCACCGCCGACGTCGGCTGGGTCACCGGACACTCGTACCTCGTCTACGGCCCGCTCGCCAATGGCGCGACCTGCGTCATGTACGAGGGTGCGCCCGACTGGCCCGACAAGGATCGCTTCTGGGACATCTGCGAGCGCTACGGCGTGACGATCCTCTACACCGCGCCGACCGCCATCCGCGCCTTCATGAAGTGGGGCGAGCAGTACCCGAAGAAGCACGATCTCTCTCGTCTCCGTCTCCTCGGATCGGTCGGTGAGCCGATCAACCCCGAGGCGTGGATGTGGTATCGCGAGGTGATCGGCGGCGGTCGCTGCCCCATCGTCGACACGTGGTGGCAGACGGAGACCGGCGCGATCATGATCTCGCCGCTGCCCGGCGTCACCGCGACGAAGCCGGGGAGCGCGACGCTTCCCCTTCCCGGTTACGCCGCGGAGCTGCTCGACTCGGCCGGCAACGTCGTCCCGCAGGGGGGCGGCCTGCTCGCCGTGATGAAGCCCTGGCCCTCGATGCTGCGCACGATCTGGGGCGACGACGAGCGCTACCGGCAGACGTACTTCTCGAAGTGGGCGGGACGCCCCGACGTCTATTTCCCCGGCGACGGCGCGAAGCGAGACGACGACGGCTACTTCTGGATCCTCGGCCGTGTCGACGACGTCCTCAACGTCGCCGGCCATCGGATCGGGACGATGGAAGTCGAGTCCGCGCTCGTCGAGCACCCGGCGGTCGCCGAGGCGGCGGTGGTGGGACGCTCGCACGAGCTGAAGGGGCAGGCGCTCGCCGCCTTCGTCACCCTCCGCGAAGGGAAGCACGCCACGTCGGCGCTGCGCGACGAGCTGCGCGACTTCGTCGCCGAGAAGATCGGCTCGATCGCGCGGCCGGACGACCTGATGTTCAGCGCCGACCTGCCGAAGACGCGCTCCGGGAAGATCATGCGCCGCCTGCTCCGCGACATCGCCGAGGGCCGCGCGTTAGGCGACACGACGACGCTCGCCGACCCGAACGTCGTGGCGAGCCTGAAGGAGCAGTACGAGGCGCAGGAGAGTTGAGCGCGAACAGGCGGGCGGTCGAGCGCTACATGGCCGCGTACGACGCCACCGACCGCCCGGCGATCCTCGCCGAGCTCGCGGACGACGTCGAATGGGTGGTGCCCGGCGCCTTCCACCTCAGGGGGAAGCGCGAGTTCGAGCGCGAGATCGACAACCCCGCCTTCGTCGGCCGCCCGGCGATCACGCTCTCGCGGGTGATCGCGGAGGGTGACGTCGTGGTCGCGGAGGGGCGTGTCGTGACGACGCGGCGCGACGACGGGAAGCAGCTGACCATCGCCTTCTGCGACGTGTTCGAGATGCGGGATGGCCGGATCGTGAAGCTGACCTCGTATCTGGCGCCGCTCGACGGTTAGGCAGGGAGACGCGAGAGGTGTATGGCGGCACGTACGAAGACGGGCGGACGATTCCCCGCACCGCTCCTCGAGCAGATCGGCAAGCGCGCGGCGCTCCGTGTCCGCGCCGGGGCTGACAGCCATCGCTTCCTGGGAATCTGGGCGGTGGTGGTGGACGGCCGGGTGTTCGTGCGCTCATGGAACGACGCGGCGACCGGCTGGAACCGCGCCTGGCGCGCCGATCCGGCGGGCGCGATCGAGGTCGAGGGCCGGGCGGTGAGGGTGCGCGCGCGACCGGTTCGCGGCGAGCGCGCGGGACTGCTCGGAATGGAGGGTAGGCTATGCCCCACGGCAAGATCTGTTACGTGGAGATTCCCGCGAACCGGGCCGAAGATGCCGCAACATTCTATTCGAGCATCTTCGGATGGAAGGTTCGTCAGCGCGGCGATGGCAACCTCGCGTTCGACGACACTGGAAGCGTGAGCGGAACGTGGGTCGAGGACGCCGACCGCACCGCGGATGAGCGCACCCGTGTGTACATCATGGTCGACAGCATCACCGAGTCGCTCGACCGGATCCGGGTCGCGGGTGGCAGGGTGCTGACGCCGCGCACGGAGATTGGGCAGAACATGGGCGCCTTCGCCACCTTCGCAGATCCCGTCGGCAACGAGTTCGGGCTCTACGAAGAGCCACCGCGATAGGTGGAGCTCCCGGTACACCACGACTTCATGAATTCACGACGCGCGCGCGCGGCACGTTCAGGGGCGGTCGCGCGACTCACCGACTCGGTGCGGCGAGCTCACGGCTTGCCCCGCTGGACCAGCGACCGTGTCTGACGCGCCGAAGTCGATCAAGGGGAGACGGGATTCGTTCGATCGGAGCCGTATTCGTCAACCGAGCAACGCGTGACAGGAGTGCACACGATGAACGCGAGCCTCACGCAGGGGCGCTACTTCCTGACGTTCCTCCGGCGGATGCTGGCCGACCTCGAGCCGCGGCACGTCGCGCTCGAGCCGGCCGCGGGCCTCAAGACCGCGGGATGGATGGTCGGACACCTGGCCGTCACGGGCGACTTCGCGCGGCGGCTCTGCGGCGCCGAGGTCGCGCTCTGCCCGCCAGACTGGCGCGGGCTTTTCGCCCCCGGTTCGCGACCGGCGCTCGTAGCGGCGGAGTATCCTCCGCTGGCCGAGCTGTGTGCCGTCACGCCCGAGATCTATACGGGTCTGTTCGCGACGGCCGAGCGAGTCTCCCCCGAGGCGCTCGCGATCGCGAATCCGTACGAGGCCGCGCGCAACGGGTTCCCGACCGTCGGCGATTTCGTCGCGTACCTGGCGAGCGGCCACTTCGGGTACCACCTGGGTCAGCTCGCGCTGTGGCGTGCCGCGGTTGGATTACCCGCGCGCGGGACTGGGTGAAGGTGCCGTTAGGCGCCGCGCGGAATCAGAAATCGGCAACACGTGCGGCGCCGCCGTCCTGACGCTGCGTCACTGCCCCCCTCCGAGCATCTTTCCAGTTTCACGGTCAGCGAGTCGAGCCTCGGCGGCGTCCTGACCGGCGGGGGGCAGCTCTCTGCGTCCCGCGCGCCTGGCCAGCGCGAGCGAGCTCGAGGCACAGACTGCCGAGGCCAGAGTGAAGGTGGGAGTGATCGCCATGACGTCACCCCAGCCGAGCGAGATGGCTCTCGCCCAGAGGGCCGAGAGCAGAAAGCCACCCACTGCCCCCCACGCGGCGAAGCGCGGGAGCGACATCTGATCGAAGCTCCGACGACTCTCGGTCAGGGCGAGCAGCCCGGAGAACATCACCCCGGCGAAGAAGCCGAGCACACCGAAGATGAGAGGAAGCGGGGCGTCGGTGTTGAAGCCGAACAGCCAGCGCGGCACCGCGCCGGCGGCGCTCCATGCCACGGCCCAGATCACCCCCATCCCGATCGCACCGCGAACGCGTTGCACCGCTTTCCACATGATCGCCTCCGACCCTGGCCTGGCGCCGCACGACTCGGTCGCTCCGTTGCGGCGGGCGTCAAGCGCTTTGTAATGTAAAGTAGAAACGCGGGCGGCCGGGTTCAAGAGGCACCCCGCCGTTCCGACGACGGTCGACGCTAGACCTCTCACGGGAGTCCAGGATCCCACACATCGTCGGAGTGCGTTCTTAAGTTCGGGATCCGCACGCCGGACACTTCGGCTCTGTCATGCACGACCCGCACGCACCGCGCAGATCCGCCCTTTCGACCGTCTACTGGTTGGGTGCCGTGGCCG
>DATAIN010000094.1:0-4604 GCA_036262635.1 Gemmatimonadaceae bacterium
GACTACTGGATACGCGTGAATTCGGTGCGCCACGCGCCGAACCCTCACCGTCTCCCCACCTCACCGTCTCCCCAGCCCCGCACTACCAACCATCCCTGCACCGAGTCCCGGAACGAGCGGCACAGGACTGGTACGTGAGCCCGCCTCGGATATCGCGCGCGCCGTGCTCCTCGACTCTGCGCCGGTCGGCATGGTACCCTAGGTGTTGGGAGGCAGTGAGGTTGGGAGGGCGTGAGGACTACTGGATACGCGTGAATTCGGTGCGCCACGCGCCGAACCCTCACCGTCTCCCCACCTCACCGTCTCCCCAGCCCCGCACTACCAACCATCCCTGCACCGAGTCCCGGAACGAGCGGCACAGGAGCTCACGTCCGTATCAGGTCTCGGATCGAGCGGCACACCAGCTCACCCCCGCGGCCGCAGCTCGAGTCGCCGTATCCCGTCCTTCAAGACAGGCACCCGGAAGTTGATCAGCAGCCCCACTGGAATCTCGAGCAGTCGCATGTAGGTGAGCACCTGCGCCTCGTGCACCGGCAGCAGCATGTCCACGGCTTTGATCTCCACCACGACCTGCTCCTCCACGATCAGATCGACCCGGTACGCCGGCTCGATGCGAAGACCGTGATACAACGCCGGCGTCAGCACCTGCTGCCGAAAGCGGATTCCTCCACGCCTCAAGTCCCAGGTGAGTGCCTTCTGATACGCCGACTCCAGCACGCTCGGCCCGAGAATCCTGTGAGCCTCGATGCAGATTCCGATGATCTTCCTCGTGAGCGGGTCGTCAGGCGGCGACATCGTCCCACTCTCGCACCGCCCCGCGGAGCGAACGTCATCGTGGCGACGCGGCGGCGCTCCTTCCCTCCCCGTCTCGATTCCGTTATCACCCATCGCATGACCAGTCCTCTCGCCGGCCTCCCCGCTCCGCAGGCGCTGCTCGTCAACGTGCCGCGGCTCGTCACCGAGTACTACGAGCGCCATCCCGACCTCGCGTCGCGCGAGCAGCGCGTCGCATTCGGCACCTCGGGGCATCGCGGCACCTCCCTAGCCGGCTCCTTCACCGAGGACCACATCCTCGCGATCACGCAGGCCATCTGCGCGTATCGCAGGCAGCAGGGGATCGACGGCCCGCTCTTCATCGGGATCGACACCCACGCGCTCTCGGAGCCCGCCTTCGCGACCGCGCTCGAGGTGCTCGCGGCGAACGAGGTCACCGTCATGATCGACCGCGACCGCGAGTGGACGCCGACCCCCGCGGTGTCGCACGCGATCCTCCGTTACAACAAGGGGCGCAAGTCGGGGCTCGCCGACGGCATCGTCGTCACGCCGTCGCACAATCCTCCCGACGACGGCGGCTTCAAATACAATCCCCCCGACGGTGGACCCGCCGGGACGGAGGTGACGAAGTGGATCGAGGGCGAGGCCAATCGCCTTCTCGCCGAGAATCTCCGCGGCGTACAGCGCATCCCCCTCGAGCGCGCGCTGAAGGCGCCGACGACGCACCGCTATGACTACATCGACAGCTACGTCGGCGAGCTCGATCAGGTCGTCGACATGGAGGCGATCGCCGGGAGCGGGCTCACCCTCGGCGTCGACCCGTTAGGCGGGGCGGGCGTCCGCTACTGGCCGCGCATCGCCGAGCGCTGGCGGCTCCCGCTCACCGTGGTGAGCGACGACGTCGATCCGACCTTCCGCTTCATGACCGTGGACTGGGACGGAAAGATCCGCATGGACTGCTCGTCGCCGTACGCGATGCGGCGGCTGATCGGGATGCGCGATCGCTTCGACGTCGCGTGGGCGTGCGACCCCGACCACGATCGCCACGGGATCGTGACGCGCAGCGCGGGGCTCATGAACCCGAACCACTATCTCGCCGCCTGCATCTCCTATCTCTTCGGACGGCGGCCGAAGTGGCGGAGCGACGCCGGCGTCGGCAAGACCGCGGTGAGCAGCGCGATCATCAGCCGCGTCGGCGAATCGATGGGACGCCGCGTCGTCGAGGTTCCCGTCGGCTTCAAGTGGTTCGTCGAGGGGCTGGTGGACGGATCGTTAGGCTTCTGCGGCGAGGAGAGCGCCGGTGGATCCTTCCTCCGCCGCGACGGCAGCGCGTGGAGCACCGACAAGGACGGTCTCATCCTCGGCCTCCTCGCCGCCGAGATCACGGCGGTGGCCGGGCGCGACCCGGCCGAGATCTACCGCGAGCTCACCGATCGCTTCGGCGATCCGGCGTACAAGCGGATCGACTCGCCGGCCACCCCCGAGCAGAAGGCCGCGCTGGCGAAGCTCTCCCCCGAACGGGTGAGCGCGAGGGAGCTCGCCGGCGAGCCCATCGTCCGCATGGCGACCACCGCCCCCGGCAACGGCGCGCCGTTAGGCGGCCTCAAGGTGGAGACGAAGGACGCCTGGTTCGCGGCGCGTCCCTCGGGGACGGAGAACGTCTACAAGCTCTACGCGGAAAGCTTCAGGGGAGCCGAGCACCTCGAGCAGGTGATCGAGGAGGCGCGGAAAGTCGTCGCGGCGGCACTCGGCTGACGCATCGGGGCTGGGCGCTGGAGGCTGGAGGCTGGAAGCTGGAGGCAGCGTGCGGCGAGCTATCGGCGAGCTTCCAGCCTCCAGCCTCCAACTTCCAGCCCCCGAGCCCTACCGCGCCCCCACCGCCGCCTTCACCCCGTAGAACGCGCTCGACAGCCGCTGCACCGACCGCCAGTAGTAGCTGATCACCAGCGCACCCACCGCGGCCGCGATCAGCGCCGCTGCCACACGGTCCGAGCGGCCGGCCCACGCGAGTCCCACCGCGAGCATCAGCGTGCTCGCGAGATGGCCGATCGCGGTGTACGCGTTCGCCGGAACGAGCTCCATCGGCGCGTCGAAGTTGCGGCGGGCGATCGAAGCCGCGCGCACGAACAGCGGCACTCCCGCCAGCCCGAGCAGCGCCGCCTTCGGCAGCGTCCCCATCGCGACGAAGACCACGAGCAGCGCGAGCGCGATCCCGGCGAGCACCGGATAGAGCTTCGCCGCACGCGGCAGCCCGAGCCGCGCGACGAGCGTGCGCTTCCCGACCTCGGCGTCGGACGCCGCGTCCTGGAAGCCGTTGATGTAGAGCAGCAGCGAGACGAGCAGCGACACCGGCACCGACGCCGCCCACGCCTGCATCGGTACGTACCCGAGCTGCACGTACGCGGTCCCGCTCACGATGCCGACGCCGAATGCGACCGCGACCGCGAACTCGCCGAGCCCGCGGTTCGCCAGCTTGAGCGGCCCGGCGGTGTAGACGAACCCGATCGCCAGCCCGAACAGTCCCCACGCGAGCACCCACGGCCGACCCATCACCGCGAGCGCGACCCCGATCACCGACGCCACCGCGCCGAAGAGCAGCATGAAGACGAGCAGGTCGGCGCGCGTGACGAGCCCGCGCTGCACCACGCGCGATCCCCCCGTGAAGCCGAGGATCGGCGTCCGGTTGCGATCGTCCGCGCCGGAGAGCTGGTCGTCGAGATCGTTCTTGATGTTGGTGCACGCCTGCAGCGCGACCGCGGCGACGAGCGTCAACACCGCGAACCCCCAGTGCACGGTCCCCGTCGTCGCGTAGGCGACCGCGAGCCCGACCGCGACCGACGCCGCCGACGCCGTCAGCGACGCCCAGCGCACCAGCTCCTTCCAGAGACCCAACCGTCCTCTGAGCAATGCCCGGTCGCCCCCGGCGCGCTCATCGCTCGTTCCATATTCGAGGATCGACGGCGCGCGTCCCGCGACGATCTCGCCGAACACGCGATGCTTGATGAAGCGCGGCGTCACCTTCACGAAGGCGAGCAGGTCGGTCTGTCCCACCGAGTCGAGATACGACACGATCGACGACGTCCGCTTCGTCGCTTCCTTCGCGACATCGCGCTCCTCGGCCGACCGCACGACCTCCGCGCGCCCCGTGATCTCCATCTCCCAGCTCGTGTGCTCCTCACCGGTGGGCGACTCGTGCATGAGCAGCGCGACCTCCGGCCGCGTCGTCATCTCGCGAATCTTCGGATCCGTCTTCATCGACGCGAGGTACACGACCGGTCGCGTCTCGTGACCTCTCGCCTCGGCGGGGAGGAAGGGCCCCGGGTGCATCATGCGGACGCGAACCTCTTCGCCCGCGTGCGTTCCGACGGCGACCTTCTTCGCCTCGAAGAGCGCGTGCGAGATGCGCTCGAACGACTCGGCGCGCGTCGGAGGAGTCGGACGCGGGGGCTGTGCGGCGTTGTTCTCGGACATGGGCTGATCGGTTGGGGTGCCGGAAGTTAATGCATCGCGACGCGGCTTGGTTGCCTGTGCTTTGGCAAGAGCTTTTTGACACGAAGAACGAAGCGTCACCCAGGGAGAAAGCTGCGTCAACCAGGGAGCTGTTGCGCGAGTAAGGAGCTCCTCTGGTAACGCGGTTTTCTCCTCGGGTGAAGTGGTTTTCTCCGTGTTCGAATGCTGCTGCAACGCCACAGTCGGCTCTCTCCAATGCCCTCGTCAAGCCGTGGTTTCCTCGTCGTTCCCGCTGTAGATTCAGCGCAGGCTGCGCCGCCGCAGCGTTTCGTTCGCATTCTCCCGAGGACCCCCCGCTGACGGGAAGCAACGATCCACCG
>DATAIN010000095.1:0-3716 GCA_036262635.1 Gemmatimonadaceae bacterium
AAATGCGGTCCTCGCGACGGCGATCGACACCGCCGCCGCGGACAGCGCGGCGTTCGACGACGACGACAACTGGGTCGGCGGCGACAGCACCGCCGACAGCGACACGACGAGCGCCGATTCGAGCGACGTCGCGAAGAGCGAGGCGCGCAGCGACAGCCTCGCCCGCGTGACGCGGCGCCGCAATCGCGTCCCGTCCGCGCTCGCCGCGTACTCCTATCACGTCCACTCCGCGCTCACCGCGACGCGTCCCTTGCCGCGCGACACCAGCGTCTTCATCTCCGTGGTCGCGATGTCGGGGCTCGTCCCGTCGGTGAAGCCGTCCGCGCTCGGCCTCCCGCTCGGATCTGGACGCGTCGTCGTCCTCGCGGACCCTGGCATCCTCCGCAACGGGCTGCTCGACGAGCAGAAGCTCGTCGTCCTCCCGCAGCGGCTGCTCGAGTGGGTCGCGCCGAGCGAGCGCGCGCCGGTGATCTTCGACGAGTACCACCACGGGATGGGACGGCACGGGAGCACGGTGCGCGCGGTCCGCAACGCCCTCGGCCGGACGACGGTCGGGCGCGCGGGGCTGCAGATCATGCTCGCCGGCCTCGTCCTGCTCCTCGCGTCAGGCGCCCGCCCGATCGCGCCGCGCGCGCGGATGCGGCTCGAGCGGCGCTCTCCCCTCGAGCACGTCGGCGCGCTCTCGCGTGCCTACATGCAGAAGGGCGCGACCCGCCTCGCCGCGCGGCGGCTCGTCCACGGGCTGCGCCGCCGGCACGGCGCGGCCGCGCGCAGCGGCGACGACGAGACCTTCCTCCGGCGGCTCGCCGACCGCCATCCGACGCTCAAGCCGAGCGTCGAGCGGCTCATCGCCGCGACGCAGCACCCCGCTTCTCCCCGCGAGTTCACCCTGCTCGCCGACGACGTCGACACGATCGAGAGGACTCTCCGCACGTGACCGCACCTTCCACAGGCAGCCCGCTCTCGTCCCAACCGGCGGCCCTTCCCGCCGAGCAAATCGCCGACACCATGCGCCGCGTGCGCGAGGCCGTCGCTTCGCGCGTCATCGGCCAGGACGAGGCGATCGACGAAGCGCTCGTCGCCTTCCTCGCCCGCGGCCACGCGCTGCTCGAGGGCGTCCCCGGCACCGCGAAGACGCTGCTCGTCCGCGCCCTCGCCGGCGCGCTGAACGCGCGCTTCGGGCGCATCCAGTTCACTCCCGACCCCATGCCGGCCGACGTCTCGGGGACGAGCATCATCCGCGACGCGGCGCGCGGCTTCGAGTTCCGCGCCGGCCCCGTGTTCACCGACCTCCTCCTCGCCGACGAGATCAACCGCGCGCCCGCCAAGACGCAGGCCGCGCTGCTCGAGGCGATGGCCGAGCGGCAGGTGACGGTCGACGGGACGCCGCACCCGTTAGGCGAGCTGTTCACCGTCTTCGCGACGCAGAACCCGGTGGAGTACGAGGGGACCTTCCCTCTTCCCGAGGCCCAGCTCGACCGCTTCCTTCTCAAGATCCGCGTCGGCTATCCGGCGAAGGAGGCGGAGCTGAAGATGCTCGACGCGTACGCCGCGGGGTTCGACGCGGAGCGCGCCGCCGACGCGACCCCGGCCCCCGTGCTCGACGAGGCGCAGTGCCGCGCCCTCCGCCGCGCGGTGGACGGCGTCCGCGTCGCGCCCGAGGTGCGCGAGTACGTCGCGTCGATCGTCCGCGCGACGCGTGAGGATCCCGCGCTCACGCTGGGCGGGAGCCCGCGCGCGACGGTCGCGCTCTTCCGCGCCGCGCGCGCCGCGGCGCTCCTCGCCGGCCGCGACTTCGTGACGCCGGACGACGTGAAGGACTACGCGCTCGCCGTGCTCCGTCATCGCGTGCTCGTCGCTCCGGAGCTCGAGGTCGAGGGCCGCAACGCCGACGACGTGCTCGGCGCGACGCTCAGCCGGGTGAAGGCGCCGCAGTGAAGCTGAGCGAAGTCCGGGAGGCGCTGCGCTACCATCCGACGCGGCGGCTCGCCGCGGCGCTGGTGCTGCTCTCGCCCCTCTGGCTGCTCACCGCCTTCCGGTGGGGATGGGTGGTCGCGCTCGGCGCGCTCGGGCTGCTCCTGCTCGCCGCGCTCGCCGACGCCCTTGCCCTCCCCGCCGCGCGCGATCTCGCCGTCGACCGCGAGCTCCCGCCGACGATCGGCGTCGGGGACAGCGCCGAGGGCGAGGTGCGGGTGACGTCGAGCTGGGACCACGCGGTGCGCGTGCGGCTCTACGACCAGCTCCCGACCTCCCTCGACCAGCCGGCGAAGCGCGCCCACGACGCGCGCCCGATCCCGAAGGAGGGCGGGAGCGCGGCGTTTCCGTTCACCGTCCGCGGCCGCGTCCGCGGCCGCTGGCCCCTCGGCCCCATCGTGCTGCGCGCGGTCGGACCGTTAGGCCTGATGGAGCGCTCGCTCTCGTTTCCACACCGGACCGGCGTCGACGAGGACGTCATGGCCGGGCGCGCCCTCGCCGACTCGGTGATCGTCGCGCCGAGCATCGCGGGGATCGGCCGCTTCCGGCTGCTCGCGCTGCAGCAGCGGCTGCGCGACACCGGCTCGCGCACCATCAAGCGACGTGGCGAGGGGATGAGCTTCGCCGGACTGCGCGAGTACGTGATCGGCGACGACCCCCGCCGCATCGACTGGAAGGCGAGCGCGCGCCGCGACAAGCTGATCGCGCGCGAATTCACCATCGAGCAGGGGCAGACGGTGCTCATCGCGGTGGACGCCGGCCGTCTCATGACGCAGCTCGCCGGCGAGTACTCGCGCTTCGAGCACGCGCTGAGCGCCGCGCTCATCCTCGCCGACGTCGCCCTCTCGAACGGCGATCGCGTCGGCTGCATCGTCTTCGACGACGACATTCGCGCCTTCGTCCCGCCCGGAAAAGGCCGCGCGACGCTGCAGCGGATCCGCGACGCGCTGGTACCCGCGGTGGCGACGATGGCGGAGCCGGACTACGCGCTCGCGTTCCGCACGCTGGCCGCGCGCCATCGCAAGCGCTCGCTGGTGGTGGTCTTCACCGACGCGATCGACGTCCGCGCCTCGCAGTCGCTCATCGCCCACACCTCGCGCAGCGCCGCGCGCCATCTCCCCCTCGTCGTCGCGCTCCGCAACGACGAGCTGGCCGCCGTCGCCGTTCCCGAAGCGCGCGAGAGCACCGAAGGCGTCTACGAGAGCGCCGCCGCCGAGGAATTGCTGTCCGCCCGCGACGAAGCGTTATGGCGGATGCGGCGAGCCGGCGTGTCGGTGCTCGACGTCTCGCCGACGAAGATGACGGCGGCGGTGATCAACCGGTATCTCGAATTGAAGGGGAGAAGTGCGGTCTGACTGACTTGTGCGATGACTCGTGAATCCGGGAGTTGAACTGCCACGGCCAAGAGTCTTGCGTCAGGGACAGAAGTCAAACGTCATGCGTCAGGGGGAACGGCGGTAACAGCAGGTAACTGCCGTCAACGCCGTTTACCCTGACTTCTGACGCATGACTTCTGCCCCTGACGCAAGCCTCATGGCGGTGGTAGTTTCGCTCATCTCATGAGACCCCGGATGCGCCTCCTCGCCACAGCGTCAGCTCTCCTCCTCATCCCAGCCTGCCACCGGACCAGCGCCATGCCTGACGTCGGAGTTCCGGAGGATGCGAGCGAGGTGATGGCGCGGCGGGAGAATGCGGTGTCGCCCTTCGCGGTCTACAGCGGATACAGCGATTCGGCGCGTGTC
>DATAIN010000096.1:0-5498 GCA_036262635.1 Gemmatimonadaceae bacterium
GCCCCTCGCGAGCCCGACTGGGAGCTCGCCCAGCGGGAGACGGTGGAGCATCTGCAGGCGATGCTCCGCCTGAACACGGTGAACCCGCCGGGAAACGAGATCGTCGTCGCGCAGTACCTCGTGCGATTCCTCGAGCGGGAGGGGATCGAGACGAGGCTCTTCGAGCCGGCACCAGGACGGGCCGCGGTCGTCGCCCGGCTGCGCGGGACGGGAGCGCTCCGGCCGGTGCTGCTGATGGCACACATGGACGTCGTCGGCGTCGAGCAGGACAGGTGGTCGGTCGATCCCTTCGGCGGCGTCGTGAAGGACGGCTACGTCTACGGCCGCGGCGCGATCGACGACAAGGGGATGCTCGCCGCCAACCTCGAGACGATGCTGCTCCTCAAGCGGCACGTGGTGGACGCGGGCGCGCCGCTCACGCGCGACGTCGTGTTCGTCGCGAACTCCGACGAGGAGGCAGGCGGCGACTGGGGAATGGGCTGGCTCGTGCGTAACCATCCCGAGCTGCTCGAGGCGGAGTTCGCCGTGAACGAAGGGGGGCGAACACGCGTGGTCGGCGGGAAGCCCTTGTACCTCGCCATCCAGAACACCGAGAAGGTGGCGCACGTCGTCGAGCTGAGCGTCAAGGGGAGCGGGGGGCACGCGTCGGTGCCGCTCCGTGACAATCCGCTCTACCGGCTCGGCCGCGCGCTCGCGGCGATCGGGAACCATCAGGAGCCGCTCGACGTGCAGCCGACGGTGCGCGAGTTCTTCGCCGAGCTGTCGCGGGTGTGGCCCGACGCGGAGCAGCGGAAGGCGATGGCCGACATCGTCTCGACCGACGCGGCGCGGCAGGAGCGCGGCGCCGAAGTGCTCGCGCGAGTACCCGTGTTCGACGCGCTGCTGCGCAACGGGATCTCGGCGACGATCGTGAGCGGCGGGATCCGCTCGAACGTCATCCCGAGCGAAGCGGCCGCGACGCTCAACGTGCGCACGCTTCCGGGCGTGTCGCTCGATGTCGTGATCGCCCGGCTCGCGCGGGCCATCGACGACCCGCAGGTGGAACTGCGCATCGTCGATCGGAGCGAGGATGCGCCCGCCTCCGACTTCCACTCGGAGATGTTCCGCGCGATCGTCGAGGCGAGCCGCGCCACCAATCCGGAGCTCGCCGTGGTCCCGTACATGAGCACCGGTGCCACCGACAGCGCCCGGCTCCGGCAGCTCGGCATCCAGGCGTTCGGCATCCTCCCGTTCCCGATGGATCAGGATGACGAGGACCGGATGCACGGCAACGACGAGCGCATTCCGCTCGCCTCGCTCGCCTTCGGGACGAGGGTCATATACCGCGCGATGGTCAGGGTGACCCGGTAGGAGAGGCGTAAGAGCTTTCGCCCAAACGAATTACTGGCCTCGAACGGGCACAGCCTGTACATTTGTCGGTGATGGCCAGCATCGGGACGGTCACCGGGACGCCGAATGGCGGGGCGAGCGCGTCGGACTCGGCGGTCCGCGAGCTGATGGCCGTCCGCGAGATCGCGCACGCGTTCCTCACCGCGGACCGGCCGCAGGACGTCTACCAGTTCGCGCTCGAGCGTGTCAGTCCGCTCGTCGGCGCGCACTTCGCCAGCGTCTATCTCGTCGACGGTGCGTCGGAGCTGATGCCGCTCGTCGCCGCGTACAACTGGCCCGAGCGCTGGCGTCCCTTCCTCGGCGAGATGAAGGTGCGACTCGGCTTCGGGCCGAGCGGCGAAGCGGCGAGCGAGCGGCGGGTGATCGAGGTGCCCGACGTCTTCGCCGATCCCTCGCTCGAGGACTGGCAGGAGGTTGCGACGGAGATGGGCTTCCGCGCCATCGTCGCGATCCCGCTGCAGGCCGCCGGGAAGATCCTCGGCGCGGTCACCTTCTACTTCGCCGAGGTGGGCGGGTTCACGAGCGAGGCGCGCAGCCTGCTGCGGCTCGTGGCCGACCAGATGGCGGCCACTGCGGAGAAGGCGGCGCTCATCGAGCAGCTCCGCCGCGCCAACGCCGCGCTCGTCGACACGAACGCCGAGCTCGAGTCCCAGTACCTGCACGCGCTCGAGGCGCGGCGAGTGAAGGACGAGTTTCTCTCCAACGTCAGCCACGAGCTCCGCACTCCGCTCACCGCGGTGATCGGCTACACGTCGATCATGGAGGAGGGGCTGGCGGGTCCGGTGACGCAGGAGCAGCAGACGACTTTGCGGCAGGTGAAGAGCGCGAGCGAACGGCTGCTCGAGCTGATCGACAACCTGCTCGATCTCACCCAGCTCAAGCGCGGCGACGCGGAGCCCGCGGTCGATCACTTCGACCCGCGCGATCCGCTCAACGAGGCGGTGCTGACGACGGGGGGCCGGCCGTCGGGGGTCGACCTCAAGCTCTCGATTCCCGACCTGCTCCTCCCCCAGATGCGGAGCGACCGCCGGAAGATCACGAAGATCATCGGCGCGCTCCTCGCCAACGCGTACAAGTTCACGCCGCAGGGCGAGGTGCGCGCGTCGGTGGACGTGCGCAACGGCCGGGTGGTGTACGTCGTGCAGGACACCGGGATCGGCATCCCGGTGGAGACGCAGGAGATCGTGTTCGAGGAGTTCCGGCAGGGCGACGGCTCGATGACGCGGCGGTACGGCGGCTCCGGCCTCGGCCTTGCGCTCGCGCGCGGGATGGCGCGCCTCCTCGGCGGGGAGATCGATCTCGCGTCGATCCCCGGCGAGGGCTCAACGTTCACCGTCGAGCTCCCGCTCGACGTCGAGCACCGCGGCACGCTGCCGCGTCCGTTCCGCTAGAATTCAGACCATGACGAAAGTTCAAACGCTGCAGGAGTGCATCACCACGCTCCCGCCCGAGAAGGTGCTGGCGAGCGCGAAGGACTTCTTCGCGCGCCGGCCGGGGATCTACGCCTCCTTCGTCGACCGCGAGGGGCCCGGCTTCGTGACGCTGCGCGGGCAGGGTGGGGAGGAAGTCGTGATCGGCGTCGCCGCCGCGCCTAACGGCACGCGCGTCACCGGCTCGACCTATCTCTTCGACATGCAGATCGCGCGCTTCTTCTCGACGCTGCCTCAGGCCGAGTCGGCCGCCGCGCGCACCGGCGAGACGGCGGGCACCGCCGCACAGTCCGCGGCAAGCGATCCGAACGCCGTGAGGGCGCAATGACGGCGCGTCCCTTCGTCGCCGAGCTTCGCACGCGCGAGGGCGCGATCCGCGTGGGAAGCGGCGCGCCCACGATGACGCTGCGCGTGGAGATCCCCGAGGTCTGGGACGTCGTCGTCATCGAGACGTCGGGATCGACCGTGGTGAGCGACGTGAAGCGCGCCGCGGTCACCGCGCTGCTCGGCCCAACGGCGGACCCGGACAATCTGGTCCTCAAGCTTCGCGGCTTCGAGGTGCTGAACGAGAGCGCGACGGTCGAGGACACCGGCGCGACCGACGGGTCGATCTTCCTCGCGACGTACCGCCGGCGTCGCCCGGTTCGCTGAGGCGTATCGCCTGAGCGGCACCGCGTTCATCTCCCACTCCGACTGCGGGCGGCACGACACGGGCTGGGGGCACCCCGAGCACGTCGGCCGCCTGCGGGCGATCCCGCGCGCGCTGCGCGAGGAGCCGGAGCTCTTCTCCACGGTGCGGCACCTCGAGGGACGCCACGCCACCGAGGCGGAGCTCGAGCTGGCGCACGACGCGATGTACGTGGGGATGGTACGCGACCTCGCACGCGCCGGTGGCGGACGTCTCGATGCCGACACCGTCGCGAGCGAGGGCTCGTGGGACGCGGCCCGCGCCGGAACCGGGTGCGTCCTCGACGGCGTCGACCTCGCCTTCGCAGAAGGGGTGCGCAGCTTCTGCGCGGTGCGTCCGCCCGGGCATCATGCGGTGCGCGACCGCGCGATGGGATTCTGTCTCTTCGGGAACGTCGCGATCGCCGCGCACTACGCGCGGCGCAAGCACGGCGCGAACCACGTGCTGATCGTCGACTGGGACGTGCACCACGGCAACGGAACGCAGGCGCTCGTCGAGGACGAGCCCTCGATCCGCTTCGTGTCGATGCATCAATGGCCGTGGTATCCCGGCACGGGCGCCGCCGAGGATCGCGGCCCGCACGGGTCGGTCTGGAACGTGCCGATGCCCGCCGGCCGGCCGCGCGCGGAGTACGTGGATGGGATTCGCCGGGGGATCGACGCGGCGACGGAAGGGTGGACGCCGGATCTGGTTCTCATCTCGGCGGGCTTCGACAGCCTGCGCGGTGATCCGCTCGGCGGGTTCACCCTCGAGGTCGAGGACATCGTCGCGCTCACGCGCTTCCTGGTCGAGCGCGCGACGGAGTGGTGCGGTGGGCGGGTGGTGAGCTCGCTGGAAGGCGGGTACGCGCCCGAGCGACTCGGCGTCGCCGCCGTCGCGCACCTGGCCGCGCTGCGCTGAGTCTTATGAGCGGCAGATGGGCGCGGTATCTTCCAGCGATGCGCGACTGCTTGGCGAGCCGGGGGGCGCGATGAGCGACGCGGGCCGTATCCCTCCCGCCCCCGCCGTGCTTCGCCTCGTCCAGATGGCGGTGCTCGGCCGCTGGCGCGCGACCGGGGAGGAGCTGTACCGCGAGGTCTCCACGCTCACCGACGCGGCTCCGGGGTGCGAGGTGCTCGTCTCCGGCTGCGGGGATGGGGTGACGACGGAGTGGCTCGCCGTGCGCACCGGCGCGACGGTGACCGGCGTCGACCCCGACCCTGACAGGATCGAGGCGGCGGAGCGGCGGGCCCGCGAAGCGGCGCGGGGGAGCACGCTGAGCTACCAGCTCGGCCGCCTGGATGACCTTCCGTACGAGAACGCGGTGTTCGACGCCGCCGTCGGCGAGCCGACGCTGGCGGGTCTCGAGGACCCGTCGCGTGCCGTCGCCGAGCTGTCGCGCGTCGTGAAGCCGATGGGGGTCGTCGTGCTGCTCGAGCCGACGTGGAGCTCGGAGCTCACCGGCGGGGCGCGCGAGATGCTCGTCGAGCGGCTGGGACTCAGGCCGCGGATGCTCGTCGAGTGGAAGCAGATGCTCCGCGATGCCGGCATCGTCGAGATCCAGGTGCAGGACTGGACGAGCGGTGGACCGGCGCGACAGACGGGAAGTCCCAGGCAGGTGGACGAGAACGCGCTCACCTGGCAGCAGAAGATGCAGATCGTGGGACGGGCGTGGCGCCGGTGGGGATGGCGCGAGGCGCGCACCGCGGTCGAGCGCGAGACCACGCTGCTCCGCGAGCTGTCGCGCGAGCGCGCGATCGGCTTCCAGCTCTTGAAGGGGGTCAAGTGGCCGCATCCGAAGAACGCATGACCGCAGAGACGAAGGGCGCGAACCTGCCCGCCCGCCCGCAGGCGGCGGAGATGGGTTACACCGCGCGCGACCAGGCCTTCCCGCGGAGCATGTACCTCGACGCGGAAGGGAAATTCCACCGCGACCTGAACCCGCGCGAGCTCGTCGCCGCGGTGCAGCAGGGCACGGGCGAGCTCTGGGTCGACGTGGACAGCACCAACCG
>DATAIN010000097.1:0-3704 GCA_036262635.1 Gemmatimonadaceae bacterium
TCCAGCTTGGGAAGCTGGCATTCTACCAACTGAATTACGCCCGCGAGACAGCAATGGAACTGCTCTCATTGTAGAGCGCGTTCCTCCAAAAATCAACGTCCCCAGAGACCTTCCCGCTCTCGCGCTCGGCCACCCCGCTCCATACGTTAGCCCCGTGATCCCGTCCGCTCGCGCCGTTCGATGACCGACACGGCCACCGCATCACCCGAGCTGGTCGCCGAACCCCGCCCGGGGAGCATCCTGCTCGTCGACGACCGCGAAGAGAACCTCGATGCGTTCGAGGCAGTGCTCGGCCCGCTCGGGCACCGGATCGTCCGCGCCAGCTCGTCCTCCGAGGCGCTGCGGCTCCTCCTCCAGCAGGATTTCGCCGTCGTCCTGCTCGACGTGCGCATGCCGGGCACCGACGGCGTGGAGACCGCGCGCCTCATCAAGGCGCGCATCCGCTCGCGCTCCACTCCGATCATCTTCATCACCGCGCTCGACGCCGACCGGCGTCAGGTGACCGCGGCCTACGCGTCAGGCGCGGTCGACTACCTGTTCAAGCCGGTCGACCCCGACATGCTTCGCGCGAAGGTCAACGCCTTCGTCGAGCTGTACGAGAAGCGTGAGGCGATCGCCTGGCAGGAGCGGCGCCGGTATGCCGACTTCGTCGCGCAGCAGTCCGAGGAGCGCGTGCTCGCCGATCGACTCCAGGCGCGACTGCAGGTGGACAGCGTCCGCCGCGACATCAGCACGATCCTCGAGAGCATCAGCGATCCATTCGTCGTCTACGACGCGGAATGGCGCTTCCGCTACGTGAACCGCGCCGCGTCGCGCGTGTTCGCGCAGTCGCGCTTCGGCGTCGATCGCAGCGTCGTCGGCCAGCCGCTGTGGGACGTCTTCCCCTCCGTGCGCGGGACGAGCGCCGAGCGCGAGCTGGCCGCCGCGATGGTCGATCGGCGCCCGCGCACCTTCGAGCAGGAAGCGCCGCAGTTCGGGTGGACGGAGGTCCAGGTCTACCCGACCGACGACGGCGGTCTCGCCGTGGTCTGGAAGGACGTCACGGCGCGCAAGCAGGCCGAGGAAGCCATCCGCTTCCTCAACGAGGCATCGGAGATCCTGGGATCCTCGCTGGACTTCGAGCAGACGCTGCGCGACGTGGCCCGCCTCGCCGTGCCACGCCTCGCCGAATGGTGCGGCGTGGAGATCGTCGGCGAGGACGGCGTGCCGCGGCAGCTCGCGGTCGAACACTCGGACCCGGCGAAGATCGCGGTGGCCGAGGAGCTGCGCCGGCGGTACCCTGCCCCGCTCGACGCGCCGCACGGGATTCCGCACGTGCTGCGCACCGGGCAATCGCAGTTCGTCCCCGAGATCACCGACGAGCAGTTCGTCGCCGCGGCGCGCGACGCGGACAACCTCGCGCTGATGCGGGCGCTCGACCTCAAGTCGATCATCATCGTCCCGTTCGTCGCGCGCGGCCGGATCTTCGGCGCGCTCACCATCGGCAACGGGGCCTCCGGCCGGCGGCTCACGACCGACGACCTCACCCTCGCCGAAGCGCTCGCGCGCCGCGCCGCGGTGGCGATCGACAACGCCCTCCTCTTCCAGGAGGCGCAGCGCGCCCGCGCCGAAGCGGAGAAGGCGAACCAGGCGAAGAGCGACTTCCTCGCGACGATGAGTCACGAGCTGCGGACGCCGCTGAACGCGATCGCCGGCTACACCGAGCTGCTCGAGATGGAGCTGCGCGGCCCCGTCACCGAGGAGCAGCGCGAGGATTTCCGCCGCATCCGCCGCAGCCAGCGTCATCTGCTCGCGCTGGTGAACGACGTGCTCAACTTCGCCCGCCTCGACACGGGGCATCTGCAGTACGACATCCAGCCTGTGGACGTCGCCGCGACGCTCGGCGAGGTGGAGGCGCTCGTCGCACCGCAGTTCCTCGCCAAGGAATTGCGCTACGAGCTGACGGTTCCCCCGGTTCCGGTGTTCGCGCTCGCGGATCCCGAGAAGCTCCAGCAGATCGTCGTCAACCTGCTCTCGAACGCGCTCAAGTTCACCGCGGCGGGCGGGCGCGTGCGCATCGGGTGCGAGCCGCGCGGCGATCGAGTCGCGGTCAGCGTCGCGGACACGGGACGCGGCATTCCCGAAGATCAGCTCGAGGCGATCTTCGAGCCTTTCGTGCAGGTCGACCGCAGCCTCACGCGGGAGAGCGAGGGGAGCGGTCTCGGGCTCGCGATCAGTCGGCAGCTCGCGCTCGCGATGCACGGCGATCTCACCGTCCGCAGCGAGATCGGCGTCGGCTCGGAGTTCACGCTCACCCTGCCACGCAGCCAGGGTCTTGCGACGGCGCGCGCCGGCGGCGCAGGTTGAGCACGGAACGTCCGCCGACCCACCCGCAGCTCGACGAATGACCCGCTTCCCCGCCATCGCACTCTGCGCCGCCACGATCGGCTGCGCTTCCTCGGCCGCCCGGCGCGAGGGTGCGCCGACCGTCAACGAATCCGAGCGCGTCGTCGGAGTCCTCGGCACGGGTACGCCGATGCACGCGACCACGACCGAAGGCGCCGTCGCGACGCACGTGACCGCAGCCGCCGACACGACCTTCGCCGCAGTCACCGCGGTTTACACTGAGCTCGGGATCCAGCCGGACCTGCTCGTCCCCGCCGAGCGTCGCATCCGGCGCAACTTCGCCGGTGAGCCGGCGACGGGTTTCTTCGACTGCGGCACCGGTGTCACCGGACCGCGCGCCGCAACCGGACGACTCAGCGTCAACATCGCGACCACCGTACTCCCCGCCGGGCGCGGCGCCGACGTCGCAACGATCGTCTCCGCGAGCGTGCAGCCCGGCGACGGCACCTCGACGGCGAGCCTCTCGTGCGCCAGCACGGGCCGGCTCGAGCACAGGATCGCGCAGCTCGCCGCCGCGAAGCTCGCGCGCTGAGCGCTGCACTCACTTCGTCACCCAGGAGATCGCGTGCGTACGTCGTCCCTCACTATCGCCACCATCGTGCTTCTCGCCGGCTGCGCGTCGAGCCCCTCCGCGACGCGGCATGACGCGATGGTCGTCGACGCGAACCGCAACGTCTTCCGCTCGGCGGACTACGGGATTCGCGCCAGCTTCAACGCCCCGCGCGACTCGGTGTTCACGGCGCTCGCCCAGGCCTACGCCGACGCCGGCATCACCCCCGACATGGTGGACACGAAGGAGAACATCGTGTCGCGGAAGCAGATTCTCATTCCGCGGGTGTTCAACGGGAAGCGCGCCTCGCTCCTCTTCTCCTGCGGTGAGACGGCGACCGGCCAGAGCCTCGCCGAGAACGGCCAGCTCTATGCGAGCGTGCGCTCGCAGATCACCGGTGAGTTCGACCACCCGACGGTGCAGACGCTGGTCGACGGCTACGTGATCCCGAACGGGGGCACCTCCTCGAGCGCGCTGCACTGCGGGAGCACGGGCGAGATCGAGAGGTGGATCCGCGAGAAGACCTCGGTCCGACTCGGCGTGCGTTAGGCACGTCAGGCCGGGATCGAAACGACGAAGGCCAGCCCTGTGGGCTGGCCTTCGGCACATTCCGGTGGGAGCTGATCCCAGAGCCACCGGTCGGGATTGAACCGACGACCGCTCGATTACGAATCGAGTGCTCTACCACTGAGCTACGGTGGCGTCTCATGCCCTGGCGCGGACTCGAACCGCGACGCCTTGCGGCACCACCCCCTCAAGATGGCGTGTC
>DATAIN010000098.1:0-1624 GCA_036262635.1 Gemmatimonadaceae bacterium
CATCCCCGCGGCGACGACCGCCGCCGAGCCGCCGGAGGACCCACCAGGCACGCGCGACGGATCGCACGGATTGCGCGCCGGCCCGTAGGCGCTGTTTTCCGTGGAGGAGCCCATCGCGAACTCGTCCATGTTCGTCTTGCCGACGACCGTCGCGCCCGCGTTGCGCAGCCGGGTGACCGCGGTGGCCTCGAAGGGGCTGATGTAGCCCTCGAGGATCCGCGAACCGCAGCTCGTCGGGAGCGTGAGCGTCGCGATGTTGTCCTTCACCGCGATCGGGACGCCGGCAAGCGGACCGCGATCGACGAAATCCGAGTCCGTCCCGTGGCCGCGCGCCGCCTCGAGCGTCGCGGCGCGATCGGACCAGAGGAGCGCGTTGAGCCCCTCGGCGCCGACGCGCGCCGCGTCGCCGCGGGCGAACGCTTCGCGCGCCGCGCGCTCGGCGGTCAACACACCGGACGTCACGCGCTCGGCGATTCCGCGCGCCGACGTCTCGGGGAACTCGGGAGCGCGGTGCTCGCTCATTCCGTCTCCTCGACCGCGTCCTCGTGCGACGCGAGTCGCGGGACGAGGAGAAACCCGTCGCGGCTCGCCGGCGCGAAGGAGTCGAGCGCGTGCGCGAGCGGGATCGGCGGCCCGGCATCGGCGCGCAACGGCATCCCGGCCGCGCCGACCCCCTCCGCGCCCATCACTCCCTCCACGTCGACCTTCTCGAGCACCGCCATGTGCTCGAGGATGCGATTCAGCTCGCTGACCAGCTGGCCCGCGCGCTCGTCGGTCATCCCGAGGCGGGCGAGGCGCGCCACATGCTTGACGTCATCGATCGTGACAGCCACTCAGTCCCACTCCCGTTCGAGGCCCGCGTAGGCGACGACGAGCCGCTTGCGGCCGATGCTCTCGTCGTCGAAGTCCACCGTCACCTTCGTGTCCTTTCCGGTGCCGCTCAACTCCGCGATGACGCCGCCGCCGAAGCGCGCGTGCTTCACGCGCTCACCCTTCACGTAGCGCGGCGAGTCCTGCGACGCCTCGACATCCGCATCCTGCGGCGAGGCAGACGGCTTGCGCCATGACACCGCCGAGCCGGGGCGTCGCATCGCGGGAGACTGCGGCAGCACGGTGCGACCGGTCGCCCGCAGGCGCATCGTCGCCTTCGTCTCGACGAGATTCCCGGCGAGCGGCGCGAGGAAGCTCGAGGGAATCGAGGGAAGCGTCTCGCCGTTGCGGCGCCGGCTGCGCGCATGCGTGAGATACAGCTTCTCCTCGGCGCGTGTCACCGCGACGTAGAAGAGACGCCGCTCCTCCTCGAGGAGCTTGGGATCGTCGAAGGCGCGCGCCAGCGGGAAGAGCCCGTCCTCGAGGCCCGTCACGAAGACGAGCGGGAACTCGAGACCCTTCGCGTTGTGCACCGTCATCATGGTGATCGCGTCGGCGTTCGGGTCCAGCTTGTCCAGCTCGGCGACGAGCGATGCACGCTGCAGGAAGTGCTCGAGCGGAGTGAGGCCGACTTCCCCGCCCTCCTCGATCACGGCTTCCGCCGCACCGGTCACGAGCTCGCGCACGTTCTCGACGCGCTCCTCGCCCTCGGGTCCCTCGGCGCGCAGATACTCGACGTAACGGATCGCATCGA
>DATAIN010000099.1:0-2132 GCA_036262635.1 Gemmatimonadaceae bacterium
CCAGACCCCCGCTTCCTTCGGCTTCACCACGTGCGCCTTCCGGTGGAAGACGCCGAGATCGAGCGCGAGCATCGCGAGCACGAACGCGTTGAAGCCCACCCAGAACCAGATGTTCGTCGCCATCATCCTCCCCGCCGCGGCGCCTCGCCCCGGCACGGGGCAAAAAAGAAAGCGAGACCCTACGGCACGTGTATCGTGACGTAGTGGTCTCGCCAAGGTCTCGACGACCCATCGGACGACCGGGAGCGCCGATGCGCCCCGTGATGACGACCGTCCATTCCAGCCTTGCGCGCCCTTGGCGCGCCGCCGGCAGGCTACTCCCCACTGCTGGTCCGAACGCAAACACCGCCGATGCGCGGAGTCAAGGCGCGCGCATCGTTTGCCGCGCTCGCGCGCACCCGGTAGGATTGGGCAGACCCCTCCCGTCCATGCCGACACTCCCGCTCCGCCGCGCACTCCCGCTCGTCTGTGCGCTCGCGACTCTCCCATCCGCCTGCTCGATGCACCAGCCGCCCACCGCCGAGCCGGTCTCCCTCGCGATCGTCAATGCGCGCGTCTGGACGGGCGATCCGCGGCGCCCGTGGGCCGACGCGGTCGCCGTGCGGGGCGAGCGCATCGCCGCGGTCGGCTCGAGCGCCGAGGTGCGCAAGATGACGACGGCGGTGACGAACGTTATCGACGCGAAGGGGCAGCTGCTCGTCCCCGGCTTCACCGACGCGCACGTCCACTTCATCGACGGCGGCTTCCGGCTCGCCTCCGTACAGCTTCGCGACGCAAGGACGCCGGCCGAGTTCGTCGCGCGGATCAAGGCGTTCGCGGCCGCGGCACCGAAAGGCAGCTGGATCACCGGTGGCGACTGGGACCACGAGCAGTGGGGTGGCCAGCTCCCCGAGCGATCGTGGATCGATTCGGTCACCCCGGACAACCCTGTGTGGGTGAACCGGCTCGACGGCCACATGAGCCTCGCGAACTCGGCCGCGCTGCGCGCCGCCGGCGTGACGCGCGCGACCGCGAACGTCGAGGGCGGGGCGATCGTGCGCGACGCGGCCGGGGAGCCGACCGGGATCCTCAAGGACAACGCGAGCTGGCTCGTCGACCAGAAGGTTCCCGCGGCGAGCGTGGAGCAGCTCGATCGCGCCCTCGCCGCCGCGATGCGCTACGTGGCAGCGCAGGGAGTGACCTCCGTCCACAACATGGGGAGCTGGGAGGACCTCGCGACCTTCGAGCGCGCGCACGCCGCGCGTACGCTGATCACGCGCATCTACGCGGTCGTCCCCCTCGCGAGCTGGGCGCGACTGCGCGACACCGTCGCCGCGCGCGGGCACGGCGACGCGTGGGTGCGGATCGGCGGGTTGAAGGGCTTCGTCGACGGATCGTTAGGCAGCCACACCGCCGCCTTCCTCGAGCCGTTCACCGATGCGCCGACCGACTCGGGATTCTTCGTCAACACATCGGAGGACCTGTATGCCTGGACCTCGGGGGCCGACAGGGCGCGGCTGCAGGTGATCGTCCATGCAATCGGCGATCGCGCGATCCGCACGCAGCTCGACGTTTTCATGCGCGTAGCGCATGAAAACGCCACATATGACCGGCGCTTCCGCATCGAGCACGCGCAGCACATCGCTCCCGCCGACATCCCGCGCTTCGCGCAGCTCGGTGTGATCGCCAGCATGCAGCCGTATCACGCAATCGACGACGGCCGCTGGGCGGAGAAGGTCATCGGTCCCGAGCGCATCCGAACGACCTACGCCTTCCGTTCCCTGCTCGACAGCGGCGCGCGGCTCGCCTTCGGCAGCGACTGGTTCGTCGCGCCCCCCACCCCTCTCGAGGGGATCTACGCGGCCGTCACCCGGCGGACCCTCGACGATCGGAACCCGAACGGCTGGGTCCCCGAGCAGAAGATCGGGGTCGAGGACGCGTTGCGCGCCTACACCATCAACGGCGCCTACGCCTCGTTCGAGGAGAGGGAGAAGGGCTCGATCGAGCGCGCAAAGCTCGCCGACTTCACCCTCATCGACCGCGACCTCACGCGCATCGCGCCGGAGACGATCCGCGACGCCCGCGTCGTCATGACGATCGTCGGCGGCCGCGTCGTATACGAGAGCGGCGCCGGCGAGGAGAAGAACCCCTCA
>DATAIN010000100.1:0-2141 GCA_036262635.1 Gemmatimonadaceae bacterium
CTCGGCACCGTCCCGCACGCGCTGATCGCCGCGTTCGGCGGCGACACCGTCGCCGCGACGAAGGCGTTCGCCGAGCAGGCGCCGGAGGAGCAGCGGCTGATCGCGCTCGTCGACTACGCGAACGACGCGGTGGGGACGAGCGTCGCCGTCGCGCGCGCGACCGAGGGGAAGCTGTGGGGAGTCCGCATCGACACCTCGCAGCACCTCGTCGACCGGTCGATCCTCCCGATCATGGGCACCTTCCCTCCGACGGGGGTGAATCCGCAGCTCGTCTGGAACGTGCGCAACGCGCTCGACGAGGAGGGCTTCGGCGAGGTGAAGATCGTCGTCTCGGGCGGATTCAGCATCGAGCGCATCCGCGCCTTCGAGGAGGAAGGGGTTCCGGTGGATGCGTACGGCGTCGGCAGCTCACTCTACGCCGGCCATCTCGCCTTCACCGCGGACATCGTGACGGTCGACGGCGGGCCGCAGGCGAAGGCGGGACGGGAAGCGCGGGCGAACTCGAAGCTCGAGCGCGTGAAGTGAGCCGTTAGCTATCAGCTGTTAGCGTCGAGAAACTGCGGTCAACGCCGTCGCTTGACGCTAACGGCTAAAGGCTAATGGCCCAGGCCACGGCCACGGCCGAACCGTGACGGTCGCCGCTCTCCACCCGTCCAGAGAGCATGGCCACAGGACCAAAGCTCGACGGCGCGGGGAACGTGAAGCTCGTGACGATTCACGAGGCGCAGGCGATCCTCCAGCGCTGCCACGGGATCGTCGAGGGGATGGCGCTCGACGTGAAGAACAGCCGCCCGATCGCCGGCGGGGTACAGCAGCTGAAGCGCGCCTCCACTCCGCTCATCGGAAAGCTGAAGGGACAGTACGGGATGATCGCCGACGTCGTCGTCGCGATGCTCCTCGCCGCGACGCGCGGGGGCGGCGACGCGCAGAAGGTGCGCGGGATGCGCGAGGGAATCGCCAGCGTGCGCACGCAGCTCGAGATCGCCGAGGCGAAGGTGATCGAGAAGCACTCGCTCGAGGACAAGCACGAGGGCGACGCGGCGGACTGAGAGCGAGATCGGGGGCCAGGGGCCAGGCGTGAGGCACTGCGTTGAGCGCGGTGCTCACGCCTGGCCCCTTCTGTCGTCGGGCATTGCCCGACAGCAGGGCTCGTCGCGCGGCGACCACCGACGTGGTTTCCTTGATTTTCCCTCTGGCGTCCCGATAGCTTCCCACTCCTGTACACACCACCATTGAGCGCCGGACGGCGCTCGGCCACTCCAGTCTCCAAGGACTTGGCATGACTGCGACTCACCGCCCGCGCCGGCGACTCCACGCCGCGCTGACGGCCGCACTCGCGCTCTCGCTCTCCGCGTGCAGCGCCGACAAGTATCCGAACTCGATCTTCGAGCGCCACACCGAGTTCAATCGAGAGGTCCTCTCGATCTTCAATACGATGTTCTTCTGGTCGGCGCTCGTCTTCGTCCTCGTCGAAGTCGCGCTGATCTGGGTGCTCTGGCGCTACCGCCGGCGTGAGGGCCAGCCGGAGCCGCGCCACGTGCACGGCCACACGACGCTGGAGATCGTCTGGACGCTGATTCCCGCGGTGGTGCTGATCTTCATCGCGGTGCCGACGGTGCGGGCGATCTTCCGCACCCAGGCGAAGGCGGTGCCGAACGCGCTGCAGGTGCAGGTGATCGGGCACCAGTGGTGGTGGGAGTTCCGCTATCCGCAGTACGGCGTGATCACGGCGAACGAGCTCTATCTGCCGATCGGCCGCACGGTGAACTTCGAGCTGAAGACCGCCGACGTCATCCACTCCTTCTGGATCCCGCGGCTCGGCGGCAAGCGCGACCTCGTCTCGAACCACACCAACTACCTGTGGTTCACGCCGGACAGCGCGGACGAGAACGCGTGGAACGGCAGCTGCAACGAATACTGCGGGGCGAGCCACGCGAACATGCGCTTCCGCGCCTTCACGGTGACCCCGGCCGACTTCGACGCCTGGGTCGCGCACCAGAAGACGCCGGCGGCATACGGCGCGGTCGCCGCGCCGGGCGCTCCGGCCGCGGCGCCTAACGCGACGGCCCCGGCGGCGGGCCAGCTGGCGCAGGGCCCCGCGACCACGCAGACACCCGCCGGCGCGAACCCCGGCGCCGCGA
>DATAIN010000101.1:0-3314 GCA_036262635.1 Gemmatimonadaceae bacterium
CGTCGGCATCACCTGCATGAGTCCCCGCGCGCCGGGGGCGCTCGTCGCGCGCGGATTGAAGCTCGACTCCTGGCGGATCAGCGCGGCGACCAGCCCGGGATCGACGCGCGCGGCGCGCGCTTCGGCGATGATGGCATCGCCGAGCACGATGGGATAGACGAGGCGATACGCGCGCGCGTCGCGCTCTCCGCGCGCGATCGCCTTCCAGCCGAGCTGGATGGAGCGCGTCGTCACGCCGCGCGCGCGGAACGCGGCGGCGGTCGCGAGCAGGCGCGGCGTCGATTCGCCGGACGCGGCGAGCGCGGCGTCATGCTCCAGGCGCGCTTCGTTGTCCATACCGAGCCGCGTCAGGAGATCGGCGCGCTGGAAGACGCTGTCGACCGCGGGAACGACGGGAAAGGTGTCGGGGGCTGGCGGTGGCGCCCACGGCTGCTGGCCGAGGCGGCGCGCGGCCTGCGCCGAGTAGTAGGAGAGCGGGTCGCGGGCGAGAAGCTGGTTCCAGCGGACCTCGGCCGCGGCCGCGTCACCGGCGCGCTGCCAGGCACGCCCGGCCCAGTAGAGCGCGGCGAGCGCTTCACTGCTTCGACTGTAGCGCGAGGCGACCGAATCCAGCTCGATCGCGGCGACGCGATGCATGCCGTGCACGTAGCCGATGATCGCCGCGCGAAAGCTCGCGGTCGGCGCGAGATCGCTGGTCGGATAGCGCTTCGCGACCGCGCGCATCGCGTCGCGCGCGGCGATGTCGCGGCGCGCGTCGGTCGCGAGGTCGGCGAGGAGATACAGTGCGCCCGCGGCGGCGGCGGTGTCGCGCGGATACTTCTTCGGGATCGCGCGAAGCAGCGTGGCCGCGGCACGATCACGATCGAGCTCGAGCAGCGAGCGCGCACGCAGGAGCGCCGCGTCCGCCGCCATCGAGCGCGGAGCGGTGATGCGCGCGAGCTGCACGATCGCTTCGCGATGGCGGTTCAGGCGCCGGAGAACGACCGCGTAGCGGAAGCGGTCCTCGGTATTGGCGCGGCGCGCGGCGATCGACCGGCGCAGCAGGGCGGCGGCACGCGGGTAGGGACCGGTGATCGCGAGGCTGCGACCGACGAGAAGCGCTTCGCCGGGACTGAGCGAGGGGAAACGCTCGTCGAGCACGGCGATCGCCTCCGTCGCCGCGACGGAGCCGGGCGATGCGGCGACGATCGATACGAGCTCGTGCCTGACGGCGGCACGCTGCGCGTTGCTCGGCGCGGCGAGCGCACGCAGGCGAAGCGACTGCGCGGTGAGCCCCAATCCGCTGTACTGCCGCGCCGCGGCGCCGAGGTCGCGGTCCATCGCCTCGAGCGCCTGCGCTTCGACGCGTCCGGTGCGCGCGAGAGCGGGCGCGAGACGGAGCGCCTCGTACAACGGACGCCGCGCGGCGGACCCGATGGTGAGCGACGCGGCGCGGAGCAGCAGCCAGTCGGAGATCGAGGGCAGGCCATGCGAGGCGAGGATGTATGTCGAGCGTGCGCTGTCGCGCTGGCCAAGCCGATCGAGGGCGCGGGCGAGGATGACGAGCCGCCGCGCGCGCTCACGGGGGTCACGCGCCGATCCGATGGACGCTTCGGCGTGATGGCGCGCCACCGAATCGGCGCCGCTCTCGAGCGCGGCACGAGCGAGGAGGACGCGGCCGCGCCCCGCCTGCAGCGTGTCGAGCCACGACTGGCCGGCGAGCAGCGCGGTGACCTCGCCCCAGCCCTGCCACTCCGCAGCCGCCGCGGCTGCGAGGAGGACGACGTCAGGAGTGCGGCGCCCCGGATCCTCGAGCACCGGAGTGAGCATGCGCGTCGCGCGCCAGGCACGACCCTGGGCGAGCGCATCGCAGGCGGCGACGACCGTCGTGTCCGACGTCCGCACGACGACCATCGAGTCGCTGGACGCGGGGGCGCCCTTGCAGGCGTCCCCCGAGCACAGCACGACGAAGCAGAGCCGAGCGAGCTGCGCGAAGACCACTGGCCGGTGCCTGACGTTCCTCAGCGCGTCGCGGTCGCGGAACGATCGGCCAGCCAGTAGCCGAACCACTGCCGGAGCCGCCCGAGCCGATCGACGAGGAGCCAGGGCTCGCCGCTGCGCGACAGCTCGTGCGTCGAGCGGGGATAGCGGACGAACTCCACGGGCACGCCGCGCTTGCGCAGCGCCATGAACCACTGTTCGGCGTCACCCATCGGCGTGCGGAAGTCGTCCTCCGACTGCACCATCAGCGTCGGCGTCCTGACGCGATTCACGTAGTGGATCGGCGAGAGCGTGTCGTAGAGCGTCGGGTTGTCCCACGGCTTGCCGTAGAACTCGAACTCGGTGAGCCCCTGCACGTCGGTGCTCCCGTACCAGGAGCGCCAGTTGCTGATCATGCGGTCGGTCTGCGCCGCCTTGAAGCGATTGGTGTGAGAGGTGACCCACGCGGTCATGAAGCCGCCATACGATCCGCCGGTGACGCCCATCCGCGTGCTGTCGACCTCGGGGCGCGCGGCGGCGATGTCCACCGCCTTCATTAGGTCCTCGTAGTCCTCCATCCCCCAGCGCCCGCGCGTGGAGTAGGTGAAGTCGGCGCCATAGCCGGAGGAGCCACGCGGATTGGTGAAGAGCACCCACATGCCGGCGCCGGCCAGATTCTGGAACTCGTCGAACCACCCCTCGCCGTAGGACGAGTGCGGCCCGCCGTGGATGTAGAGGACGAGTGGGTACCTGTGGCCGGGCTGGTAGCCGTAGGGCTTCATCAGCCAGCCTTCGATCTCGAGACCGCCCACCGACTTGTAGGTGAAGCGCTCGGCGTCGGACCAGGCGATCTCGGCGTTCACCTTGTCGTTGAACGTCGTGAGCTTCCGCTCGTTCCGGCCATCGATGTCGGCGACGTAGAGCTCCATCGGCGTGTCGATCTTCGTCGAGACGTAGGCGACCTTCGTGCGGGCATCGTCGGTGGTGAAGCCGAACATGCGCCGGCGGCCGCCGAGCAGCTCGACGGGGGCGCCGCCGCGCGACGGTACGCGGAAGAAGCCGGTGCGGCCGCCGACGTCGGCGTCGAAGGCGAGATCGCCGTTAGGCAGCCAGACGACGTCGTTGGGCTCGTACTTCCAGTCGGCGAGGACGTTGGTCGTCGTTCCGCTGCGGACGTCGATCGTCCAGATGCGCGACGACTTCGTCCGGCCGGGCGCGGCGATCACGGCGAGGCGCCCGCCATCCGGCGACCAGGCGAGATCGCTCTCGTTGCCCATCATCTCGGCGACCTTGCGCGGCGTTCCGCCGGTCACCGGGAGGACGTAGACGTCCACCTCGTTCCGCTCGCGCTCGTC
>DATAIN010000102.1:0-2178 GCA_036262635.1 Gemmatimonadaceae bacterium
GCCGTCTCTTGACGCTAACGGCTAATGGCTAACGGCCGATTGGCTAACGGCCCCCGTACAGCCTCGCCCTCACCGCCTCCCACAACCTCCGCGTCACCTCCCCCGGCTTCCCGTCCGCGATCGGCGTCGCGTCGACCCGCACCACGGGCATCACGTCGTTGGTCGTGCTCGTGAGGAAGGCTTCGTCGGCGGTCTCGAGCTCGGAGACGGTGAAGGCACGCTCGTCGACCTCGAGGCCGAGGGCGCGGGCCGCGTCGAGCATGACGTCGCGGGTGATCCCGCCGAGGATCGCGTGGGTGAGCGGGTGCGTGCGGATCACGCCGCCGATCACCGCCGAGAGGTTGGAGCTCGTCCCCTCGGTGATGCGCCCGTCGCGGACGAAGACGGTCTCCCACGCGTCCGCCTCGACCGCGGCCTGCTTCGCCAGCGCGTTAGGCAGGAGGTTCACCGACTTGATGTCGCACCGTCCCCACCGCTCGTCGGGGGCGAGCATGATCGGGACGCCGCGCAGTCGCTGGGGATCCGGTGGCGTGAACGGCCCCGCCGAGGCGTAGACGGTCGGCGTCGTCGCGGCGGGGGGAAAGTGGTGCGTCCGCGGATTCGCGCTGCCGCGGGTGATCTGGAGATACGCGATCGCGTGGCCGCGATTGAGCCCGTTCTCCTCGAGCAGCCGGAGCGCGATCCCCGACATCGTGTCGCCGAGGAAGGGCTCGCCCGGGATCCGGATCTCGCGCAGCGAGCGGGCCAGCCGCGTCCAGTGCTTGTCCGCCGCGACGAGCTTTCCGTCGAACGCGCGGACGACCTCGTACACCCCGTCGCCGAAGAGAAATCCCCGATCGAGCGGCGAGATCGACGCGTCGCGATCGGGGAGATAGCGGCCGTTGAGGTAGACTATCATCGGAGCGGAGCTGGGGAGAGTGTAAGGTAGCTCGTGGTTCGTGCGGTGCGCCGTGCGCTGGGTCCGTGCGCCGGGCGGCATGATACCGTGGGGGCTGGGAGGCGGTGAGGTTGGGAGAACTGCTGAGGACATACCCCTTTCTTCGAAGGGCTCCCCCTTTTGCCCGACGTCACTGCCTCCTACCACCACGTCGACCATGCCGACTGACCACGAGACCCAGCGCACGGTGCGCCGTGCTCTGGGCGTGTGCGTCGGTCGGCACGATACCGTGGGGCTGGGGAGGCAGTGAGACGGGGAGGGCGGGAGGCCTGGTGCCCATCGGGGCATGCGCGGAGAGATGATCTCGCCCGACTTGCCCCGAACAGGTTCTCAGCCGCTGGCGTGTGGAATCACGAAGGCACGAAGGGACACGAAGGGTTTTTCAAATTCTTCGGTCCTTCGTGCCATCGTGGTTCCCCGCCAAGCGCCGAGCAGCAAAGGAGAAACAGCCTCCCAATCTCCCATCCTCACTGCCTCCCCACCCCCACGAGGCCAACCATCCCCTCACCGAGGCCCAGAGCACGGCGCGAGAACCCCGACCCCCCTCACCTCCCCTCGTCCTCCTCGTCGTCCTCGTCGTCGCTCCCCCCCCTCCTCTCCTCGCTCCTCATCGGTCTCGCCGGATCGATCGGCGCGAGGTTCAGTCCTCCCAGCGCGGTGTTCAGCTTCGGCACCAGCGTGTCGAGCGTCCGCTTCAGCGTCGCGAGCTGGATGTCGAGCTGCGCGGAGAGGACGTTGAACACGGCGTACGACTGGTCCGTCGGGCGCGCGTCGGTGCTCGCGACCACGCCGCCGAGGGCGGCGATCTTGTTGTTCAGGCGGATCGGATAGTTCAGCGGATCCTGGTTGCTCCGGTTCTTCGTCTGGTAGATCGAGTCCTCGATCGCGCTCACCGCCTCGCGCATCGCCTTCGAGAGCACCAGCGCGCCGGCGCCGGTCGCGCCGCCTAACGCCCTGTCGCGCTCGTCGAGCTGCTGCTTGATCGAGCGGATCTGCTTCACCGCGTCGTTCGCCTGCGTCAGCCGGTCGCGGATCTTGAGGGAGAAGGCGAACTGCTCGCGCAGGTCGGCGAGCGTCGCCTTGCTGCGCGGATCCTTGATCACGCGGAAGGAGTCCGTCGCCACCTCGACCCCGTCCACCTTCATGCGGACGCGATACGTCCCGGGAGGCGCGACGGGCCCCTGCGTCCCGCCGGCCCACATGATCAGGTCGTCGAAGCTGCTCGCGTCGGGATAGCGCAG
>DATAIN010000103.1:0-3952 GCA_036262635.1 Gemmatimonadaceae bacterium
CATCTGGCGAAGGTCCAGCTGGTCGGCGTCGTCGGCTCCGACTATCCCGTGGAGAAGCTCGAGCCGCTCGTTGCGCGCGGGGTGGATCTCGCGGGACTCGAGCGCGCCGACGGAACGTCGTTCCGCTGGCGCGGGCGCTACCGTCACGACCTGAACAGCGCGGAGACGATCGAGACGCACCTCGGCGTCTTCTCGCACTTCAGCCCGAAGATCCCGGCGCAGTTCAAGAGCGCGCCGTACGTCTTCCTCGCGAACATCGACCCGCGGCTGCAGCTCGATGTGCTGCGCCAGGTGAACCGGCCGAAGCTCGTCGCCTGCGACACGATGAACTTCTGGATCGAGAGCCGCCGCTCGGACCTCGTCGAGCTGCTCGGCCACGTCGATCTCATCACGCTCAACGACGGCGAGGCGCGGCAGCTCACCGAGAAGTACAACCTCGTGAAGGCGGCGCGCTGGATCCTCGAGCGCGGGCCGAAGCACGTGATCATCAAGAAGGGGGAGCACGGCGCCTTCATGTTCACGAACGAGTCGATCTTCTTCGCCCCCGCGTACCCCCTCGAGTCGGTGTTCGACCCGACGGGCGCCGGCGACTCCTTCGCCGGCGGGTTCATGGGCTACCTCGCCCGCACCGGCGACCTGAGCGAGCGCAACATGCGGCGGGCGATGATCTACGGCGCCGCGTTAGGCAGCTTCGCCGTGGAGAAGTTCAGCGTCCAGCGGCTGCTCGAGGTCTCGCACACCGACATCGCGCGCCGGGTCGGCGAGTTCCAGCAGCTCGTCGCCTTCGAGGCCGAGATCGCGTGAGCGGAAAGGGGCTCACCTACGGCGACGCCGGCGTCAGCATCGACGCCGCGGACGACGCGAAGGAGCGGATCCGCAAGCTCGTCGAGAGCACCTTCACCGCCGGCGCGCGCGGCGCGTTCGGCGGGTTCGGCGGGATGTTCCGCGTTCCCGAGAGCGCGAAGGCCCCGCTGCTCGTCGCGAGCGCGGACGGCGTCGGCACCAAGATCAAGGTCGCGATCGAGGCCGACCGCCACGACACCATCGGCCACGACCTCGTGAACCACTGCACGAACGACATCCTCGTGCAGGGTGCGACGCCGCTCTTCTTTCTCGATTACGTCGCCTTCGGGAAGCTCGAGCCGCGCGTCGTCGAGGGAGTCGTGGCTGGAGTCGCCGCGGGATGTCGCGAGAACGGCTGCGCGCTCATCGGCGGCGAGACGGCGGAGATGCCCGGCGTGTACACGCCACCGGACTACGATCTTGCCGGCTTCATCGTCGGGCTCGTCGAGGAGAACCGGGTGTTAGGCAGCGAGCGCGTCCGCGTCGGCGACGTGCTCGTCGGGCTCGAGAGCTCCGGGCTGCACACGAACGGGTACTCGCTCGCGCGCCGTATCGTCGCCGAGCGGATGAAGCTGTCGGTCCACGACCGCTTCCCGGGTACGGAGCAGTCGGTGGCCGACGTCTTGCTCGCCGTCCACCGCTCGTACTTGGCGGCGCTGCGGCCGGTCGTGGATCACGTGCACGCGATGGCGCACATCACAGGTGGTGGATTGCCGGGGAACCTGAACCGGGCCTTGCCGGGTACGATGGACGCGCTCGTGGAGACAGGGAGCTGGGTGGTCCCGAGTGTCTTCAGAGAGCTGGAGCACGCCGGAGGTGTGGAGCGCGCCGAGATGTTTCGGGCGTTCAACATGGGCGTCGGTATGGTGGTGATCACCGAGCCCGCGCAGGCCGACCGCGTCATCGCGTCGGCGGCTGCCGCCGGTGTTCCCGCCTGGCCGATGGGACGAATCGCCAACGGCACCGGGCGTGTCATCCTCAACTAACGCGGAGCAAGGCGAATGAAGCGCAACTTCGTTCTGATCACGGGCGCGCTGATGGCGAGCGCGCTGACCCTGCAGGCGCAGTCCGGACAGTGCACGAGCGGCACCGGTGTGCAGCGCAACGCCTGCCACACCGCCGTCGACCTCTTCGACTACATGGCGCCGCAGCTCGGGGCGGTGATCGCGGGCGGCAACACGACCCTCGGGCAGGGCGGCTCGATGGGCGGGCTCGGGCACTTCGCGATCTCGGTGCGCGGCAACGCGCTCATGGGATCGGTGCCGCAGATGCAGAACTACAACCCGCTGATCAACAACAACCCGACGAACGCGGGCTCGCAGACGATCGCCACCAAGGATCAGGTGCTCGGTCTCCCCGCGGTGGACGCGGCGATCGGGATCTTCCCGGGGCTCGATCTCGGCGTGACGCGCGTCGGCGGGATCGACGCGCTGGTCAACGCGTACTACATCCCGGAGTACAGCGGCCAGGGCGTGACCGTGAAGGCTCCCGACGGCTCGCTGAAGTTCGGCTATGGCGTGCGCGTCGGCGTGCTCGAGGAAGGGATCGTCACCCCGGGGCTCGGCTTCAGCTTCGTGAAGCGCGATCTGCCGACGGTGGACATCCACGCGCAGAGCGGGTTGAACTCCTTCGACGTGAAGGGGCTCGACGTGAACACCACGAGCTGGCGCGTCACGGCGAGCAAGTCGCTCGTCGTGCTCGGCCTCGCCGTGGGCGCGGGCCAGGACAAGTACGAGTCGGCGGCCGCGATCAGTGGCTCGGTGTCGGGGTTCGCGGGAACGAGCGCGAGCGGGAAGCAGTCGCTCACGCGGACGAACTACTTCGCCGACGTGTCGATGAACCTCATGCTCGCGAAGCTCGTCGCCGAGATCGGGTCGGTGTCGGGCGGCGACGTGCAGACGTACAACACGTTCTCGGGCAAGGCGGCTGACGCGTCGCGTCTGTACGGCTCGCTCGGACTGCGCCTCGGGTTCTAGCTTTCCCATGCACGTGAGAAGCGGCGTCGTCCTCGCTGGGCTGCTCGCCAGCGCGTGGGCGGCGCCGCTTCGCGCGCAGAACGGCACCGCGCCGCTCGAGCGGCAGTGTGCCGGTGGGAGCAGTGTCTTCACCGACGCCTGCCAGAAGACGACGGATCTCTACCGCGTGCTCGCGCCGCAGCTCGGCGCGCTCGTCGCCGGCGGGAACGCGACGCTCGGGCAGGGGAGGCCGCTCGGCCAGGGCGCGTGGACGCTCGGCCTTCGCATCCACACCATCGTCGGCGAGATCCCCGATCTCGCGACGATCCCGCTCGACACCGGGCGCGCCACGCGCTCGAACTTCGCGCTCGAGCAGGTCCCGCTGCCGCTGCCGATGATCGACGCGGCGCTCGGCCTCTGGAGCCCGGTGGACCTCGGTGGCGTGATGGTCGGCGGGCTCGACGCGCTGATGAACGTCGCCTACCTGCCTAACGTCTCGCACGGGAGCGTCGTCCTCCGGCTGCCGAACGGCTCCCTGCAGCTCGGCTTCGGCGCGCGACTGGGGCTGGTCGACGGGCCCGGGCCCTGGCCCGCGCTGAGCGCGACGTGGATCCGGCGCGACCTGCCGACCGCGTTCGCCGGCGCGAACTTCGGCAACAACGGCGACCGCGTGGAAGTCGAGCGGCTCGTCGTGCGCACCAGCGCGTGGCGGCTCGTGGCGAGCGGCGCGCTCGGACCGGTCAAGCTCGACGCGGGCGCGGGCCGCGACCGCGCCCGCAGCTCGATGAACCTCTTCCTCTCGCTCCAGCCGCCGCGCTGCACCTACGGGCCGGACGCGTGCAGCGGGCATCCCTTCGAGCAGTTCGAGCAGAGCGTCGGCCGGACCCAGCTCTTCGCCGACGCGAGCGTCCCTTTCCTCGGCTCGACGCTGACGCTGGAGATCGGCCGCGCCGGCGCAATCGCCATCCCGACCTACAACACCTTCGTGGGGAGCGAGCCCGGCGCCGCGCGCTGGGAGGGAGCGTTAGGCATCCGCATCGGCGGGGGGCGGTGAGCGGGCGCGGCGGCGACGCGGACGATCGTTTCATGCGGCGGGCGCTCGCCCTCGCGCGCCGCGGCTGGGGGCAGACGGCGCCGAACCCGATGGTCGGCGC
>DATAIN010000104.1:0-7638 GCA_036262635.1 Gemmatimonadaceae bacterium
AGCTCTCGCTGGTGCTCCGTCGCCCGCCCGGCCGCGAGGCGTTCCCCGGTGACGTGTTCTACCTCCACTCCCGCCTCCTCGAGCGCGCCGCGAAGCTGCGCGAGGATCACGACGTCGTGGATGGGAAGAACATCCTGAAGCCGGGCGGCTCGCTCACCGCGCTCCCGATCATTGAGACGCAGGCGGGTGACGTCTCCGCGTACATCCCGACGAACGTCATCTCGATCACCGACGGCCAGATCTTCCTCGAGGCCGACCTGTTCTACGCGGGCGTGCGGCCGGCGGTGAACGTCGGCATCTCGGTGTCGCGCGTCGGCGGCTCGGCGCAGATCAAGGCGATGAAGGCGGTCGCTGGACGGCTGCGGCTCGACCTCGCGCAGTACCGCGAGCTCGAGGCGTTCGCCGCGTTCGCGTCGGACCTCGACGCGGCGACGAAGCGCCAGCTCGAGCGCGGCGCGCGCACCGTCGAGATCCTCAAGCAGGGGCAGTACGCGCCGATGTCGGTCGAGCAGCAGGTCATGATCATCTTCGCGGTGACCAACGGCTTCATCGACAACATCCCGGTCGCGCAGGTGCGCGAGTGGGAGCGCGGCTTCCACGAGTTCATGCACACGCAGTGGCCGCAGGTCGGCGAGGCGATCCGCAAGGAGCGCGCGATCTCCAAGGACACCGAGGGCAAGCTGCGCCAGGCGATCGAGGCGTACTCCAAGGTCGCGCAGCCGAAGTAGCACGCGTCAGGCAACTCTCACCGGAACGCACTCGGCATGGCCAAGGGACGCGAGCTCAAGGGACGAATCAAGTCCGTCGAGAACACGCGCAAGATCACGCGCACGATGGAGATGGTCGCGACGTCGAAGCTGAAGCGCGCGACCGACCGCGTGGTCGCGGCGCGGCCGTACGCGACGGCGATCGCCGAGACGATCGGCAATCTCTACTCGCCGGAGCTCGCGGAGCGGTTCCCGCTGCTCCGGCAGCCGGCGACGGCGCGTCGCGCGGCGGTCCTGCTCCTCACGTCGAACCGCGGGCTCGCCGGCGCGTTCAACGCGAACCTCATCAAGGAGGCGCGGGCGACCATCGCGCGCCTCGAGCGTGAGGGCACGGAGATCGAGCTGCACGTCGTGGGTCGGAAGGGCGCGGGCTTCTTCCGCTATGTCGGCCGGCAGCTGGCCTCGACGCGCACCGATCTCGGCGACCGTCCGTCGGCCGCCGACGCCGCGTCGCTGGTGGATTCGCTGATGACGGGGTTCATCGACGGCCGGCTCGACGCGGTCTACGTCATCTCGTCGCGCTTCCAGTCGGTGCTCTCGACCCCGCCGACGACCGAGCGGATCCTTCCCGTCGCCGCGCCGAAGGCCGCGAGTGGAACGCGGCGCGACTATCTGCTCTTTCCCTCCGCCGAGGAGCTGCTCACCCAGCTGCTTCCGGCGTACGTCCGCAACGCGGTGTATCGCGCGCTGGTCGAGAACGAGGCGGGCTTCCAGGCGGCGCAGCGCAACGCGATGAAGAACGCGACCGACAACGCGGGTGAGATCCTCACGACTCTCCGCCGCACGTACAACCGGGCCCGGCAGGCGCAGATCACGCAGGAGATCGCGGAGATCGTCGGCGGCGCCGCGGCGCTCGAATAAACGACGCACCAGTCTTCCACCGAGTGATCGATATGGCTACCACGGCCGCTCCAACCACGCAGATCGGCAAGATCGTTCAGGTCATCGGACCGGTGATCGATGTCGAGTTCGCGTCCGAGAACCTTCCCGAGATCTACAACGCGCTCGAGCTGCGGGCGAAGTCGGCCGGCGGCGAGGACATCCGCGTCGTCGCCGAAGTGCAGCAGCACATCGGCCGCAACCAGGTGCGTGCCGTCGCGATGTCGTCCACGGACGGCGTCGAGCGCGGCATGGAGGTCACCGACACGGGGGCCGCGATCTCGGTGCCGGTGGGGGAGGCGGCGCTTGGCCGTATCCTCAACGTGCTCGGCGACCCGATCGACAACGGCGCGCCGATTCCGAAGAACACCGAGCGCTGGCCGATTCACCGCAAGCGTCCCGACTTCGTCAACCTCGAGCCGAAGACGGAGATCTTTGAGACCGGCATCAAGGTCGTCGACCTGATCGCGCCCTTCGTGAAGGGTGGAAAGATCGGTCTCTTCGGCGGCGCGGGCGTCGGCAAGACCGTCGTCATCCAGGAGCTGATCAACAACGTCGCGACGGGCCACGGCGGCCGCTCGGTGTTCTGCGGCGTCGGCGAGCGCACGCGCGAGGGGAACGACCTGTACCTCGAGTTCAAGGAAGCGAACATTCTCGAGAAGGTCGCGCTCATCTACGGCCAGATGAACGAGCCGCCGGGTGCGCGCCTCCGCGTCGGCCTCAGCGGGCTGACCGTCGCGGAATATTTCCGCGATCGCGAGAACGCCGACGTTCTCGTCTTCATCGACAATATCTTCCGCTTCACCCAGGCGGGCTCCGAGGTGTCGGCGCTGCTCGGACGCATGCCGAGCGCGGTCGGCTACCAGCCGACGCTGGCGACGGAGATGGGTGACCTGCAGGAGCGCATCACCTCGACGCGCAACGGCTCGATCACCTCGGTGCAGGCGATCTACGTTCCCGCGGACGACATCACGGATCCGGCGCCGGCGACCGCGTTCGCGCACCTCGACGCCACGGTCGTGCTCTCGCGCGCGATCACGGAGCTCGGCATCTATCCCGCCGTCGATCCGCTCGCGTCGAGCAGCCGCATCCTCGATCCGCAGTTCGTCGGTCAGCGCCATTACGCGGCGGCGACGAGCGTGCAGCGCATCCTCCAGCGCTACAAGGAGCTCCAGGACATCATCGCGATCCTCGGGATGGACGAGCTGTCGGAAGACGACAAGAAGGTCGTCGGCCGCGCGCGGCGCATCCAGCGCTTCATGTCGCAGCCCTTCTCGGTCGCCGAGCAGTTCACGGGAATCCCGGGCAAGTACGTGAAGCTCGAGGAGACCATCTCCTCGTTCGAGCGGCTCGTCGCGGGCGAGTTCGATCACCTCCCGGAACAGGCGTTCTTCATGGCCGGCGGGATCGACGACGTCGTCGCGAACGCCGAGCGTCTGGCCAAGGCGTAACCGATGCTCACCGTCTCGGTCGTCTCGCCGGAGCGGACGCTGTTCGAGGGTCAGGCTGACTCGCTCATCGCGCCCGCGTTCGATGGCGAGGTGGGAATTCTCACCCATCACGCGCCGATGCTGACGTTGCTCGGGGCGGGGCAGCTCCGTGTCCGCTCTGGTGCCGGGGAGCAGCGCTTCACCGTCGCCGGCGGTTTTCTCGAGGTCGCGGACGATCGCGTGCGAGTCGTCACGGAGCGAGCCGAGACCGTCTAGGGCGCGGCGGATCGACAGCGCCGAGGGCCGGGGCATGATGCTCCGGCCCTCGGCCTTTTCATGGCGGACGCAGACTCCGTCTTCCCGACAGTCGCACCAATGTTGCAACAGTGAGGAGCACCGACCTTTCAGGAGCGCGTGTGAGCGATCGACGAAAGATGCGATTCATCGGCCTTTTCGCCGCAGTCATGCCGGTCGCACTGGCGACGCGGGCCGGCGCGCAGATGCCTGCGACGCCGGTGCTGCAGAATGCGTGGACCAACGCCGGCGTGACGGCGGCCGTCGACTACGGGCACGCGAAGGGTGAGAACGCGTGGGCGGCAGCCCTCGCCTGGTCGCCGAGCCAGGCGCGCTTCCAGGTCAGCCTCGGCGGAGGAACGATCAGCGACTCCGCGACGTCGCGCGGCGGCTACGGAGCGCGAATAGCCGTGCCGCTGGTGCAGTTCGCGGGAGGAAGCATCGGCACCGGCGTCTTCGCCGGCGTCGGCTATTCGGCGCGGGCGGGTGCGCGCGAGTCGAACTTCCCGCTCGGCGTCGCGTTAGGCTATCGCCGTCCCCTCGGCGCGACGCGCGGCATCAGCATGTACGTCGCGCCCTTCTATAGTCTGACGCGCTGGAAGAACGATTCGACCGCGGTGAAGCACGGGCTGTTCCGCGCATCGGCCGGGGTCGACATCACGCTTGCGCCGCAGCTCGGTCTGACCATAGGCTACGAGGGTGGCGCGCACGCAACGGGCGCCGACCCGGGGCCGCGCGGCGGCGTCGTCGGCGTCGCACTCTCGTACGCGTTGCGCAGACAGCGCTGACGGGCTCGTCGCCGCGCTCGCTCCACCTCGGACGACGCGGCCCCGCGTGGCCGGGCAGGTTTATTGCCCCTGCTGGCTGGAAAACCCTGGATGATGGATGTGCCGATGGATACGCTGCCTCCAATTCTGGTCGTGGACGACAACCACGACAACGCCGAAATCATCCGCCAGTATCTCGAGGTGCGCGGCTACCCGATCACGGTCGCGCACAGCGGTGACGAGGCGCTGGCGGTGTTCGAGCAGGTGCGCCCGGCGCTCGTGCTGCTCGACGTGATGATGCCGGGCCGCGACGGTTGGGAGACCTGCCGACTGATGAAGCAGCATCCCACCCTCGGCCGGAACATGCGCGTCGTCATGGTCACCGCTCTCGACGACTGGTCCGACAAGCGAGAGGCCCTCCAGACCGGTGCCGACGACTACGTGGAGAAGCCGTTCGACCTGCCGAAGCTCGCGACGACCGTGCAGCGCAACCTGGCGATGCTGAAAGCGGCGTCCTGAGCGTCGCCACGCACGTGAACAAGAGCGTCCTTCTCACCGACAGCGACGACGTCACGATCGTCGAGGCGGTCGCCCAGCTCGACGCCTGGCGCGCGGTGGTGGTGCCGGCGACCGACCTGGCGCGGGCGATCGGCCACGAGCGCGCGGTTCGCGCGGTCTACGTGACGGTCGAGAGCCCGCCGACGCTGCGCGAAGTCGTGGAGTGCGCGCACGCCAAGGGGCTGCCGGTCATCGTCGGGTGCAAGGACGACGCCGCCCGGCGGCGGGCTGTCGAGCTGCGCGCGGAAGAATGGCTGCGGCTTCCCGCCGACGCCGAGGAGATCACGGGGCGCGTTCGATCGGCGCTCATGCGGACCATGCCCGGCGACGCGCCTAACGGTGACCGGGCGGAGCGCGCCGAGCAGGCGCAGATGCTCTACGATTTCATGACCGGGCTGCCGACGCTCCCCGTCATGATCGAGCGGATGCGCCCGCTCATCAAGGAGCGCGGCGAGCTGGTCGTCGTCTACTTCAATTTCGTCCGCTACTCGAAGATCGAGGAGATCTACGGCTGGGAAAAGCTCGACGCCGTGCTCGAGACCACCGCCGCCGCGGTGAAGGAATTCCTCGACGGCCATGCGCTGCAGGCTTCGCGCGTGATGGTGAGCTATACCAACGACGACGACTTCATCTTCTTCCACGTTCCGCCGGCCGGCGAGACGCGCGTCTCCGAGCAGCAGATCACGACGCTCGTCGGGCGGCTCGAGCAGCATGTGGCCTCGCGCATCGAGGCGGCGCACGGCGAGGACATCGCGGCGCTCTTCGACATCTATCTCGGCCTGGCGCGAGTTTACTACAACCCGAAGCTGCGCCTCGAGCGGCTGATCTACCGCGGCATCCGCGAAGCGGCGACCGCCGCGAAGAGCGTGGAGGAGCGCGAGCGCGCGCGTCGCGTCGACGACCTGCGCACCGCCCTGCGCGACCGCGCGGTCTACGTCGACTTCCACCCGATCGTGGTCGCGACCACCCAGGAGATCTTCGGCTACGAGGCGCTCGCCCGCGGCGTGATGCGCAGCCTGCGGAGTCCGGAGGTGATGTTCGACGTCGCCGCGGAGGCGGACCTGATCTGGGAGCTGAGCCGGCTCTGTCGCAGCCGCGCCATCGAAGGGATCGAGACCCGGCTCGGACCCGGCGAGCTGCTCTTCATCAATGTCGATCCGCACGACTTCGCCGACCCCGCGTTCAACGAGCGCGAGGTGACCGACCCGTCGCGCGTCGTCATCGAGATCACGGAGCGCACGGCGATCAAGGATTACCCGAAGTTCCGTGAGCGCCTGAAGGCCTTTCGAGAGATGGGTTACCGGTTCGCGGTCGACGACGCCGGCAGCGGCTACGCGGGGCTCGGCTCGATCGCCAATCTCGAGCCGGACTTCATCAAGCTCGACATCTCGCTCATCAACGCGATCGACACGAACTTCATCAAACAGAATCTGGTCGAGTCGATGGTGCGCTTCGCCAACGAGCACGGCGCCCAGGTGATCGCCGAGGGAGTGGAGCGCGCCGAAGAGTTCGAGACGGTGAAGCAGCTGGGCGTCCATCTCGTACAGGGGTTCTTCCTGCACCGGCCCAGCGCGGCGCCCGCCCCCGCCGCGGCCGCGCCCGCGCCATCCGCCTAGACGCCGCCGCCGGCGGCGAGCAGCCCCTCGATGAGAGCGACACTTCGCGCCGTCGCTCCACGATGGTTCTCGACGAGCGCGCGCGCCGCCAGACCCGCGCTTCGCCGCGCTGACAGGTCGCCGATCCACCCCGCGAGCGCGGCACGCAGCTGATCCGCGTCGCTCGCCTCGCACGCCGCGCCGGCCGAAATGAGAAGGGATGCTTCGCGGCTGTTCGCGTGTCGCGGTCCGAAGACGATCGGAACTCCGTACGCCGCGGGCTCGAGCACGGAATGAATCCCCGCGCCGTGGAAGGCTCCCCCGACGAACGCGATGTCGGCGAGCGCGTACAGCTCGCCGAGAACTCCCACTCTGTCGACGACGACGACGTCCGCACTGCCCGCGTCCGGCGCGCCGAGGCGGGTGACGCGGGCCCCACTCGCATGGCCCCATCGCTCGAGCGGCGCGACGTGGCCGGCATGGGGCTCGTGAGGAGCGATGACGAGCCGCAGCTCGGGACTCGCGCGACGAAGCTCCGCCACCGCGGGCAGCAGCACGCGTTCGTCCGCCGGCCAGGTCGATCCGGCGACCAGTGTGGGCCGGGTGGAGCGAAGCGGCGCGAGGAGAGACCCGCTTCGATCGGCCGCCGCCGCGCGATCCCAGACCTGATCGAAGCGCGTGTCGCCCGTGACCGAGACCGCGGCCGGGCTGCAGCCAAGTTCGATGAGCCGGTGGGCATCCGTCTCGCTGATGGCGCCGACTGCGTCGAGCGCGGAGTACGCGTCGCGAAGCAGCAGCGGCGACAGGCCGCGAAGTCGGGAGGAGCTCTCCGGCAGTGTCGCGCTTATGAGCCCGAGCCCGACGCCGACGCGTGCCGCGCGCTCGGCGAGCATGGGCCACACATCGAGCTTGCTGAACACGAGCGCCGTCGGCCGCAGCGCATCGAGCAACCGGTCCGCGCCTCTCGCCGTGTCGAACGGGAGGACGTCGACGAAGTCCACGTCCAGCCGCCGGGAGAAATCAGCCGCGCTCGGCGAGAAGTAGGTATACGCGAGCTGCAGCTCCGGACGCATGTGGCGGAGCTGCTCCAGCACCGGCCTCGCCTGGAGCCCTTCACCCACCGACGGCGCGTGGACCCAGCAGAGGGGTCGCGCCGGATCTCGTCCGTTCGTCGCCCACCGCTCGAATCGCTCGACCGCGCCGCGCCGCGCCGCGAGCGAACGCCGAAGCTTGCCGCCCCCGGACGGGATGACGGACGCGGCGGCCTGCGCGGCGAGTCCCGCCGCCAGATAGAAAGGACGTACGAGCTGGTTCATGCCGCCTGGGCTCGCCTCGGTCGGGCGGCGCG
>DATAIN010000105.1:0-3358 GCA_036262635.1 Gemmatimonadaceae bacterium
ATCGCGCGGTGGTTGAAGAAGGATGGCGACGCCGTCGGCGCGGGCGAGACGCTCGTCGAGCTCGAGACGGACAAGATCACCGTCGAGGTTCCCGCGCCGAAGGCCGGCCGCCTGACGCGCCGCGCCGCGAAGGAAGGCGACGTCGTGAAGGTCGATCAGCTCCTCGGCGAGATCGACGAGACCGCCGCCGGCGCCGCCGCCCAGCCTCAGGCCGCCGCGCCGGCACCGGCACCCGCGGCCGCCCCCGCTCCGCAGCAGGCGGCCCCCGCGTCACAGCCGCAGCGCGACGGTGGCGCGGTGAAGGCTTCCCCCGCCGCGCAGCGCGTCGCCGCAGAGCAGAACATCGACCTCGCCGCCGTCAGCGGCACCGGCCGCGGTGGCGTCGTCTCGAAGCCGGACGTCGTCGAGTTCGCCGCGCGTGTCGGCAGCGCGCCGAGCGCCGAGAGCCGGGCGTCGAGCGCTGCGCCGGCGCCGAGCGCCGAGCGTCCCTCCGCCGCTTCGATCGCCGCGATGGCGCCCCGTCCCGCCGACGGCGCGCGCGAGACGCGCGAGAAGATGACGACGCGGCGCAAGCGGATCGCCGAGAACCTGCTGCACGCGAAGCAGGCGACGGCGATGCTGACGACGTTCAACGAGATCGACATGACGAACGTCAACGCGCTGCGCGAGCGCTTCCGAGAGAAGACGGAGAAGCAGCACGGGGTGAAGCTCACCTTCATGCCCTTCTTCGTGAAGGCGTGCACGCTCGCGCTGCGCGAGATCCCCGTGCTCAACGCGCAGATCGACGGGGACAGCATCGTCTACAAGCACTACGTGAACATGGGGATCGCCGTCGCGTCGGACGCGGGGCTCGTCGTCCCCAACATCCGCGACGCGCACGCGAAGGGGATCCTCGACATCAGCCGCGACATCGCCGCGGTCGCGAAGAAGGCGCGCGACGGGAAGCTGACCATGGAGGACCTCACCGGCGGCACCTTCACCATCACCAACGGCGGGGTCTTCGGCTCGCTGATGTCGACGCCGATCCTCAATCACCCGCAGGTCGGGATCCTCGGGCTGCACAAGACGCAGGATCGCCCGGTGGCGGTGAACGGGAAGATCGAGATCCGTCCGATGATGTACGTCGCGCTCTCCTACGATCATCGGATCGTCGACGGTCAGCACTCTGTTCTGTTCCTCGTCCGGGTCAAGGAGCTGATGGAAGACCCCGCGGCGATGCTGATCGAATAGTGCGCGGGACGGGCTTGCGACACGGCGACGTGGGATGCGGGATCGACTCTGAACGGGGAACACGCGGTAATGACCGAAGTTGACGTCGTAGTCATAGGCGGCGGTCCCGGTGGCTACGTCGCGGCGATCCGCGCCGCGCAGCTCGGGCTCAACACCGTCGTCGTCGAGATGGACAAGACGCTGGGTGGCACCTGCGTCAACGTCGGCTGCATCCCGTCGAAGGCGCTGCTCGAGTCGTCGCACCACTTCGAGTTCATGGGACACGAGGCGGGGCCGCACGGGATCTCGCTCGCCGACCTGAAGATCGACGTCGCGACGATGCTGAAGCGGAAGGACGACGTCGTCGGGCAGAACACCAAGGGGCTCGAGTTCCTCTTCCGGAAGAACAGGATCACCTGGGCGAAGGGGTTCGGGACGCTGAAGGCGGGGAACGTGGTCGAGGTCCGGGGGGCCCCCCCCGAAAGCAGTATCACCTCCTTCCAGGCGAAGCACGTCATCATCGCCACCGGCTCCGTACCGATCGAGCTCCCCTTCCTCAAGTACGACGAGGAGCGCGTCCTCTCCAACATCGGCGCCCTCAGGATCCCCCGCGTCCCGAAGCAGCTCATCGTCATCGGCGGCGGCGTCATCGGCCTCGAGCTCGGCTCCGTCTGGCGCCGGCTCGGGGCGAAGGTCACCGTCGTCGAGCTGCTCCCGTCCATCCTCCCCGGCATGGACGACGACATCGTGAAGGAGGCCGATCGCGTCCTCCGCAAGCAGGGGCTCGACATCCGCACCGGCACCCGCGTCACCGGCGGCGGACGCACCGACACCGGGGTCTACGTCGAGGTCGAGAAGGACGGGGCGAAGGAGCGCCTCGAAGGAGACCACGTCCTCGTCTCCGTCGGCCGCAAGCCATCGCTCGCCGGCATCGACGCCGCGGCGTTAGGCCTCACGCTGGGCAAGCGCGGAGAGATCCTCGTCGACGATCAGCAGCGCACCAATCTTCCGAACGTCTTCGCCATCGGCGACTGCACGCCCGGCCCGATGCTCGCCCACAAGGCCGAGGAGGAGGGCGTCGTCGCCGCGGAGGTGATCGCGGGGAAGCCCGCGCACACTCACCACCGCACCGTGCCCGGGATCGTCTACACCTGGCCCGAGATCGCCGTCGTCGGGCAGACCGAGCGCCAGGTGAAGGAGAGCGGCCGCGAATACCGCGTCGGCAAGTTCCCCTTCTCGGCGAATGGGCGCGCCCGCACCGCGGGCGAGACGTCGGGGTTCGTCAAGTTCGTCGCCGATGCGAAGACCGACGAGATTCTCGGCGTGCACATGATCGGGCCGAACGTCTCGGAGCTCATCCCCGAGACCGTCCTCGCGATGGAGTATCGCGGCTCGTCGGAGGACATCGGGATCACGGTGCATGCGCACCCGACGCTGTCCGAGACGACCAAGGAAGCGGCGCTCGCCGTGCTGGGCCGCGCGATCCACATCTGACCGCGGCACGATGGAGCTCGCGCTGCGCGCGCTCATGCCGGAGGACGCCGACGCGGCGCGGGCGTTCGTCTCCGCGCAGCTGGCGAACGATCGCTACCGCGTCCGCGCGCTCGAGGTGCTCGACGGCGCCCTGAAGTTCGAGGACCCGGAGTACATGGCCCTCCTCGCGTTCGACGACGGGGGGCGACGGCTGTGCGGCCTCGTGCTCTTCGGCACCGTCGCGGGCGCGCGCTCCGTCGTGAAGGTGCACGGCGTCATCGCGGTGCACCTTCCCGCCGCGGTGGCGTTGCTCGAGGCGGTGGCGCGCACGAGCGAGCACTCCGGCGAGCGCATGATCGTGTGCGAGATCCCGGACGATCCGGCGCTCGTCGTGGCCGCCGCGGCGCTCGACGCAACCGGATTCAGCGAGGAGGGCCGCGTGCCGGACTTCATCGCGGACGGCATCGCGCTCAGGCTGCTCGTTCGGCCGCTCTACGGCGCCTAGCTCCGCGGCGCGGGATGTGGCACACCGCTCGGTCGTCCTCCCGGCATGGCCGGCGTCGAGCGGGAGCCCGATCCGGCGCACCCCCGCCGGGTGGCAGCGGGACGTGCCGGCAGAGCTCCGTCACGCTGGACGGATTCATGCGGAACGAGGGAGGCAACAGCCGACGTCTCC